>CAUQRE010000045.1:0-6873 GCA_963520315.1 uncultured Campylobacter sp.
GTGCTTTGCTCTTAAATTTAAATCCTCGCTTCGAATTTGCCCGCAAATTTCGCGCCGACTTTTGCTTCCTCTTTTCCCCGCGTATGCTATAATCGCGGTTTAAAAGGAGAAACGATGAGCGTAGAATTTAGCGTCAAAAATAAAAAGCGGCCGCTATTTTTGGGATATTTTAGCGTAATGAGCGTAGGCAAGGCTACGGAGCTGATACCGGAGTTGGCGGTGTTTGGCATAGACGAGAATGCCGAAAATTTTGATAAAGAGGCGTTTTTAAGCTCGCTTTTAAGCGAATCTGAGGGCGTAGTTTTAGGCATTTGGGGCAAGAGCGGGCGGGGATTTGAGCTTAGCTACGACGGCGAGGAGGAAAGCTACAAAGTGCGCGTAAATACGCCCGCGACGGTATTTGACTGGGTTTTAGCTATCTCGTATCTGCAAATTTTATCGCAAAGGCTAGGAAGCGACATTAGGGGCGAAGACGGAAAAATCTATACGCAAGAAACGATAGAAAAATTTTACTACGAGCGCGATATAAACTCGGGTTTGCAGGCGATAAAAGGGCATTTAGATGGCGGCGCGACCGTAAATCACTGCTACGGCGTCGTTAGGCCTTTTGCCCTAAATCGCGCGATCATGGACGAAATTTTAGCCGCGCAAAGCCCCGCAAAGGAGTTTAGCGAGCGCCTAACCGCGGTGCAATACCTTGACGCTTACGGCGCAAACCAGCGCTTTTACCGTACAAACGGCGAAGGCGAGATCGTCGGCTCGTACGCGCTTACGCAGGGCGTACCGACTATTTTGCCTTACGAGCCTTTCGTGGAGTGGCAAAATTTGGACTTTGTTAAGCCAAAAGACGTCGCGCGCTGGGAAATTACGCTAGTAGTCGGCGAAGGATATGGCGGCGGCAACGAGAGCGACGAAAATGACGAGGCCTCCCGCTACCGCGTGCTAGCCGAGCTAGATTACTCAGAGTTTATCTCGCGTTTGCCGCGCGAGAGCTACCGCTTTATCGATGCTAGCTATATTTTGGTAGAGGGGCTGGGTTACGAGCGGTTAAGGGCGCTGGCGGAGTAAATTTTAAAACTCGGTCTGTGCGCTGGAGGCTGGCGCCGCAAATTTAGTCATTGATTTATGCTTTGTTTGTTGCAATTTACCTTACAAATAAGACCGAGCCGTTAGCTAGATTTACCAGTCGCGCGACTTTGCCAGTAGGCTGTGCCGCGTTTATTTTTTATTGCCGCTTTGCGCCTTAGAAAACGATAAATTTTCGTCGCCTTAAAACGTCGATAAAATGAGGTCGCGTCGAAACGGATGCCTTTAAATTTGCGGTTTTATCGGCGCAAAGGGCGCGGTTAAATTTATCAGCATTTAAAAAGTGCGGCGTAGTCGCTTAAATTTATTAACGTCCTAAAATCCAAAAACGAATCGTATTTTGCGCCGAGCTCATCTCTTAAAACGGCGCGCGGGAGGGAAGGATAAAAGCGATTTAGGCTAAGGCGTTATTTGTTCTTCGGACGAAACGAACGCTTTACGTCAAAGCCTTTGCTAGCGATTTTTACCTCGTTTGGCACCGCGCCTACGGGAGCCTCTGCGTCTTTTTTCGCGGATAAAAATTCGACTAAGCTCTGCCAGACGAAATCGGCGTCCAGATAAAGCCCCATCGCGCTAATCTGCGGATTTATCGCTACGAAGTCGGTAGTTTGCGTCCTTTTAAAAAGCACGATTGGCGCGCTTAAATTTTCCTTCTCGCTAGCCCTATCGGCGCTGCTAAGAGCCGCCGGATCGCTTGCTCTAAGCGCGGCAAAGCGTAAAATATCGCTCTCAAACCGCGAGGCGATATAAGCGCAAAATCCGTCTTTAAACGCCAAAATATCGCCGTTAAAATACATCTCCTCTCGCTCGTTTTCTGCAAGGTCGAAATCGGTATAAATTTTACCCTTGGTGGCAAAAATATGAACCAAGTTTTTGCCGATAAAAATCACGGAGTGAAGCAGGCGCGGCATATCCTTGCACGCATAAAAATCAGTAACAAACTTGCCGTCCCTGCCTACGCGTACTTTGTAGCGCGAACCAGCGTTTTCTAAAAACGGCTTATCGGCCTGGCTAAGGCTCCATAGCTCATCCGCGCCGACTGGAGTCGAGTTTCTACGGTCATAGATTAGCGTCTCGTCAAGGCCGTATTTTGATACCATAAAGTCGTAGTTGTCTTTAAATTTCGAGATTATTTTCACGGCGCGCCTTTAAATTTACCTCGCCTTAGCTTCAAAAAATGCCGAGATTAGCGAGTTTGTGCCTTGATTTATAAATTTTTGCACCGCTTTTTCGTATACGGACGGCTTTGCCCAGACTGGCTCTGTCACGCCGCTTAGCTTTTCAAGCTCGGCGCGTGCGGAATAATAATTGCTCACCTCGTCGATGAGTCCGAGTTTTACGGCGTCGCCGGCGAGAAATACCCGCGCGTTTGCCCACTCTTTGCTTTTGTTCGCGTCTAGATTTCTATCCGCCGCCACGTCGCTTACGAACATCTCGTAGCTAGCGTTTACGAGCTCTTGCAGCTGCTCGCGCTCGATTTTGCTCCACGGGCGCAGAAACGTCCCAGCCTCTTTATACTCGCCCGCTTTTACGACTTGCTGCGAGACGCCGATTTTAGCCGCTAGCTCGCTAGCATCCGCGCCTTGCATTATCACGCCGATCGATCCGATAAATGCGCCCGGATTTGCTAAAATCTTGTTCGCGCCCGCACCCGCGTAGTAGCTACCGCTCGTCATCGACCCGCCCGCATACGCGACCACGGGTTTTGCGGCGCGTAGATTTTTGATCGCTAGGTGCAGCTCGACGCTAGGCGCCAGCGCGCCGCCGGGGCTGTCGATATAAAGCAGTACGCCCTTGATGTCGCCGTCCTTGCGTGCAGCCTCGATCTTTTCTAGCGCTTCGCCTGCGTCCATGATCGCGCCCGATAGATTTATCTGGGTTAGGTTGGGTGGATTTACGTTTTCGCCCTTGCCGCTAAAAAATATCAAAAACACGATGAGTAAAAAGAGCATCGCCTTAAAATAGGTGTTTATAAACCTAAAAATCGCCGCGATAGGCGAGAAAATAAACCTTAAAAATCCCATTTTTTTCCTTTAATTCATTTAAAATCGGGGCGCATTTTACCATTTAAATTTATAAATTTAGCTAGCGCGCGTTTTGCGGCAAATTTTCGGTCGGTCTTAGATTGGCATTTGGGCGGAAATTTGAGGGCGCGAATTTGCAGATTAAAAGCGAGGAATTTTCGTGCCGAATTTGAAAAAGACGGTTAAATTCGGCGCTTTGGTTTTTGCGGACTTGAAATTTTTAATCAAATTTGGCGGCAAAATCTATCTTTAAAACCCAAACCCTAAAGCTTGAGTTTGCTAAATTTAAGGCCTATGCATTAAGGCTAACTTAACTAGTCGCTTTAAATTTAGCTTGCAGCTTTAGCCTTTGCGGGCTTAGCTTTTAGAACAAACGAGATCAAAACTCTACGTTTGTTTCCCAGATTTTTTCTCGGTCTTTTTCGCTTACCGCGGCTAGCTCGCAAAGCTTGCAAAACGCATCCCAGATCTCCTCGCGCTCCATGGTGTCGATGCCCCGCCCCGCACTTACCGCGTTAAAAACGGCGATAAATTCTTTTAAAACTTTAGCCCGCGTCACCGCGCTATCTGCGCTAGCTATATCAAATTTACCCGTTCTCGTCGCCTTTTTGCTCGCCGTTTCCAGCTCTTTTTTAATCGCGCTTAGCATTTTGTGCGCGCTTTCGTAGGCTTTCATCGCCTTTTTAGACGCCGCCGCGCTTACGCCCTCTCTGCCGTCCCAGCCGCGTAGCGGATTGTTTAAATTCGCCTCTAGCCACTGATCGCTTCGAGGTTGTTTGATTTCAATGTCCTCTATGTCTTTAAACTGCCTTTTTGCCGCCTCGCAGACCGTTTTTGGAACCGACCGGAGCCAAAGGCGCTTTAGGTGCGGCAGCTGTGCCCTCGTCGGAAAGTTATCAAATCCGTAAACGTCGCTTAGCCGGATGGTTTGGAGTCGTGTTTTGTTATCAAACGCATAGATATTTTTTAGCATGCCGCCCTGCGCGTTTATGAAAATTCCGCGTAAATTCGGAAAGCTCGCCGCAACATCCGCTAGATCGACACGCTCGCTGCGCTGTGAAAATATCCGTAGTTCGCGCAGTTTTTCAAGCCCGCTAACGCAAAATCCGCCGCCATTTAGCTCTAGCTGAACGCTTAAAAGCTCGCCGTCAAAGGGGCAGCGCATGCTTTTTAGCCGCGAGATATCGCCCTTTAGCGTGAGCCTATACAGCGAGTCGTTTAGCAAAACTTCCTGCGCGCCGCTAGCATCTAGGGTTAGTTCTTGTACGTACGTGCGCGAGATATCCAGGCTTTTTGCGGCGCAGCTTAGCTCTATATTCGTTATCATCGGCGTCGTTTCTAAAAAATATTTTAAATTTTCATCCCAAATTTCGCTTTTTATCTCGTAGCAAAACGGATTTTGCCGCGCAAATCGGACGTAAAATCCGCGGTCTTGCGGTTGCTTTATTTCAAGTTTTTGCTTGCTCGCAGACTTAAATTTGCCCCTGATATCCTTTGGCAGCTCGTTCCACGCAAGCTGCATGCAAATTTGCTCCGTATTTTGCAGGCTTGCTTGCTGGGGCGGCTTGCAAATGGGCGCGGAGTTGCCGATAAAAACGGGCTCGGCGTTTATAATTTCATCCATGCTTAGATAAAATTCCTCGCGCTCCCAAAAGTGATGACCAAAGTAAAACGGCTTAAGCTCAGTCGCTTCTTTTAGTCCTATCGGCGCACTCGTAAAGCTATCCAAAACCAGTGCAAAACGTCCCGCTTCATCGTCGCCGCTAAGGATTTGCGCGACGAAATAAACGCCCTTTCTTTTTAATCTTACGGCAAAGATATCGCCGATTTTAGTTTCCATTTTTCTTCCTTTAAATTTACTTTGCGGCGCGTCTTTAGCCTGGCGGCTAGTTTAAATCGCCGCTAAATTTGCTTTAAATTTATCTCCGCACCGCCGACAAATAGCCGATCGCAGCCTTTGGCGTGCAAGATGAGCATGAGAGGTAGCTGCGCCGCGCCAGCGTCTGCAAAACCGCCGTAGAGCGCTAGGTCGGCTAGCCTGCCCGTTTTTATCTCGCCTGCGTCCAAATTTAACGCCTTTGCCGCGTTTTTGGTTGATGATAGAAGCAAAATTTTAGCAAGTTCAAGCGGATCAAAATCCGCGTGAATGAGCAAATTCGCCCGTAACTCGTCAAGGAAATTTAGGCTCATATTTGAGCTAAGCCCGTCCGTGCCGATGTTTATGCTCGCTCCCGCGTCCAGAGCGGCGTGTAAATTTAGCGTGCGTTTGCTAAGCAGCCTGTTTGAAACCGCGCAGTGCGTGAGGCTGTGAAGCTCCGGGTCAAAGCCAGAAAAATCATCCGTCCAAACGCAGTGCGTAAAGAGCGCTCGAACGCCAGCAAACATCGCTACAAACGAGCTTGGCGTATAAAGCGGACGCGCGGCGGGGTTAAATTTGCCCAACCACTCTTTAAAGCCGCCCGAGCCGCTCTCTAGCCAGCTTTTTTCATGCTCGCTCTCCATAAAATGCGTCGAGACGACTAGCTCTCGCTCGCGGGCTAAATTTAGCGCTGCAGCGGCTAAATCAGGGTGCGTGGAGTAGGGCGAATGCACCGAAACCGCAGGCGCAAAAAGCGGGCTTTTGCGCTTTTGCGACGCTTCAAAGCGGGTGGTGAAATTTGCCAAATTTTGCTCGAGCGCTGCTTCGTTCGTGCCTAAAATTTCGTTAAAAAACACGACTCTGCCGCCGCAGTTCGCGCACGCGTCCAAATCCCCGCCAAAGCTCGACACCGCCCCAAAGCTCGACACGCCGCTACGCTGCATGGTTTTTATCGCAGAGGCGATGAGGTTCTCGTTTGCCGCCTGCGAGAGCGCGCCGCGAGAGGCGATAACGGAGCTTAGCCACTCTAAAAAATCGCCGTAAACGAGGCTGGTTTTGTTCGCGCTAAACTCCAGATGCACGTGCGGGTTGATGAAGGCCGGCGCTAAAACGGCGTCAGGATACTCGAAAAACTGCGCGCCCTCGTATCTTTTGCGCAGCTCTTGGGCCTCTCCGACTGCCTCGACGCGCTCATCAAAAGCAACCGCCGCATCCTCTAAAACGGTAAAATTTTCGTCGCATAGCATTGTAAATTTGGGTTTAACGATGATCATTTTTAAGCTCCTATTTTTCGTGATTGTAGCGAAAATTTAGCTTAAAAAATGTATAATCAAGGCTAAATTTAAATCTTTTAAAAGGCTAAAAATGGAAACAAAATCTAAACTAATGGTCATCCAAGGCCCGAATATCAACATGCTAGGCACGCGAGAGACCGATGTCTACGGCTCGATGAAGATGGAGGATATCCACGGGCAGATGAAGCTTTTTGCCGAGCAAAACGATATAGAGATCGAGTTTTTTCAGAGCAATTTTGAAGGCGAGCTAGTGGATAAAATCCAAGAGTGCTTCGGCGAATTTGACGGCATCATCATAAACCCTGCCGCCTACACGCACACATCTATCGCGATCCGCGACGCTATCTCAGCCGTCGGGCTTCCGGTCATCGAGGTGCATATCAGTAACATCCATCGCCGCGAAGAATTCCGCCAAAAAAGCTTCATAGCGCCGGTAACCGCGGGACAGATCGTGGGCTTTGGGCCTGTGGGCTACCACCTAGCCATGATCGCGATGCTGCAAATTTTCGAGCAGATAAAAGCTATGAAAGCCGCTAGAGAAAAAGCGGAGTAAGATAGGGCGAAGTTGAAAAATTTTATCCTAAAGGACGAAAACGCCGTTTACCACGAG
>CAUQRE010000046.1:0-6834 GCA_963520315.1 uncultured Campylobacter sp.
TTTTGGTGGCGGCGCTGCATAGAGCAGTCGCGCTCGCCGATATGCAGGACGTTGCCGTGGCTGTCGCCGATGATCTGAACCTCGATGTGGCGCGGGTTTAGGATGTATTTTTCCATATACATCGTCCCGTCGCCAAACGCGCTCATCGCCTCGCTTTCAGCCGACCAAAACGCCTTTTCGATATCCTCTTCGCGCTCGACCACGCGCATGCCGCGTCCGCCGCCGCCTGCCGCTGCTTTTAGGATGACCGGATAGCCGATTTTTTTAGCTAGCTCTTTGGCGGCCTTGGTGTCGGCTACCGCGCCGTCAGAGCCTGGGATCACGGGAACGCCCGCGCGCTGCATAACTTGCTTTGCCTTGCTTTTATCGCTCATCAGCGCCATCGCAGCTACGCTAGGACCGATAAATTTTAGCTTGTGATGCGAGCAAATTTCGACGAAATTTTGATTTTCGCTGAGAAATCCGTAGCCCGGAAATATCGCGTCGGCTTCGCTGATTTCGGCCGCGCTAATGATTGCTGGGATATTTAGGTAGCTGTCGCTTGAGCGCTCCTTGCCGATGCAAATCGCCACGTCGGCGTATTTGACGTAGAGCGCGTCTTTATCGGCCGTGGAGTAGACCACGACTGCTTCTTTGCCCATTTCCTTTATCGTTCGCAAGGCTCGCAGCGCGATTTCGCCGCGATTTGCGATTAAAATTCTTTTTATTTCCATCAAATTTTCTCCACGCCAAATAGCGGCAACCCAAACTCGACCGGCTGACCGTCGGAAACGAGCAGCTCGGTGATCTGGCAGTCAAATTCGGCCTCGATCTCGTTCATTATCTTCATCGCTTCTATGATGCCTACGACGTCGCCTTTTCTAACGCGTTGGCCTACTTTGACAAACGGCGCCGCGCCGGGGCTTGGAGCAGCGTAGAAAGTACCTACCATAGGCGATTTTATGCTGTCTTTTGGAGAATTAGCAGGAGCTTTGACCTCTGAGCTTACCACAACGTTTACCGGAGTCGGAGTTGGGGCGGGAGCCTGGATGACTGGCTTTGGCAGCTCGCAGCAGTCGGCGAATTTTTCAAGCTCGACCTCAAAATCCCCGCTTTTTATCTTTATACGGTTCATATCCATGTCGTTAAAAAACTCGATCAGCTCTTTTATGTCTTCTTTTTTCATAGAAATTTCTCCTAAATTTTTGTAGATTTTAAAAATTCTAATTGTAGCAAAAAATTGATAAATTTAGGCATTTTTTAGGTTTTTGGGCGGCTTTGATGCGCTTAAAACGTCAAAGCTAGTTTGATTTTGATTAAATTTAACCAAAATGCCTAAGCTAAATTTAGCTTGCCTAAATTTATCGCCATATCTTAAGCCTAGCTCCAAACCAGCCCCTCATAAGGCGCATCTTCGCAGATACATTTTTTGATCTGATTAGCTTCGCGGCGGATCACCTGCCGCCACGTGAGGTTTTGCCCGTTTAAACAGATCGTTTCGCCAAGTCTCGCGATCATTTTTAGCTCGATCTTTTGCACGGCATCGTTGCTAAATTTTATCCGCCCGGCGTCCGTTTGAAAATCCTTTGCGGTGATCTCCTTTTTGTTTAGCATGCTAAAAATCAGCGTATCGCCCAAAATCGGCTTAAAAATCTCGGCAAGATCTAGGTGCAGGCTCAGCGCGCGGTAGTTTGGCTCGTGCAAAAAGCCGATGCGCGGATCTAGCTCGGTTTTGTAAATTTCGCTGAGGCAAACGTTATAAATGCGCGTATTTACGTAGCTTATGAAGCTGTTGATTTTATCGGCGGGCGGGCGCTTGGAGCGGACGGTAAATTTAAAGCTTTTTTGATCCGCGATTATCTCGTTCCACTTTTCGTAGTAGAGCTTTTGAAACGCCCCTTCCACCGCCATTATCGCAGGCACGTCCGCGGCGGCATTTAGCGCCTCTATGTGGGGCGATACGTCAAATTTCACGCCGTGTCTTTTGCAGTTTGCCGCGTCGTTTAGGATGTGTGCGCGAGTGATCTCGCGGGCGATGTAGGTGCGCTTAAGCGGATCGTCAAAGGCGCGGACCTGATTTAGCAGCACAAAGCCGCTTTTATTGACCGAGTTTGAGGTATTTGGATAAAAATTACCGCGAAAGCTCTGATACGGGCTAAAAACATGCAAAAGGACGTTGTTATCCGCCAAAAACGCCATAGTGTAGGTATCGATCTGCACCTTTGCCAGCACGTAAATTTCATCGATCGCGTTTATCGGCAAAATTTTACTAGCAGCAACCGCGCCCGCATCGTCAAATTTATCAAAATAGATATTGTTATCTTGCCTACGAAGCCTACCAGCGCTTAAAATAAAATGCGTCCTGTCGCTTTTTTGCATCTTTTTTACATAAATTTAGATGGGATTTCAAGCGCCGCCAAAAACGGCAAATTTACTCGAGCAAATTTAAATAAACAGCGCGCCGCTTTTATCCTGTCCGATTACGATACGCTTGGAATACTTCAGCGAATTAAACGTGTAAATCACGATAGAATCGAGCTCGCTAGCGCACTCTTTTTGTAAAATCGCGGTTAGTTTTTTAAAATCGCTCTCACGAATCTCGCCTTCAAAAACGGAAAACTGCACGCGCGGCAAAAACTTCTCGACCGCCTTTCTGATGCGGTTTGCGTTGTTTTTCTCTTTTTGCTCGGCGCCGGCGATGTCGTAAAATAAAATCACGTACATTTTTCTAGCATTTTTCTAAATTTTAACTCGCACAATATCCGCTATAAGCGCAGTTTGTGCAAAATTTACCCTGCGTAAATTTCGGCGGTCGCTCTAGATTTACGAGCGACGTTATCTCGCTTAAAATTTGCTCGATCAGATCGAAATTTTCGCTGCTATCCTCCACTAAAATCACCTTTTTACCGCTGATTAGTTTGCCTTTTACCTCTTTTAAATTTAAGCCCGTTTTTAAAAGATAGACGTAAAAAAGTAGCTGCACCTTGCCCGCAAGCTCGTTTTTTAGACTTTTTTTGTATTCGGTAATGAGATAGTGTCCGCGCTGCTTGGAAAGTTTGTCGAATTTCAAATTTGAAAATGCAAAGTCCTGCAAATCGCTCTCTTTGATCTCCGCCAGCGCCTTGCCCATCAACACGTTTTCATCCTCCTGATCGGCGTGGATATGGTGCGCGTAAAGCCACGCCTCGCGCTTGCAGGTGACGTAATAATTCACAAGCGTGCCGGTGATTTGGTCTTTGCAAAACATTAGTCGAATACCTCGTCCGTGATGTCTAAATTTGTATCTTTTTTAAGCCCGTAATCTGCGCTATAAAAATAAGATGAGCCAAACGGTAGATAAAACATATCTTTTAGTCCGCGTATTTGCCTTAAATTCGGCAATAATTTCTCTTTATCTTTTAGTGTTACGTTTATGCTAAATTTCGACAACTTTCTGATGTGGTTTTTTAAAATATCTCGTATCGTAAATTCGTCATTTGAGCTATTTTTAATTTCAAGAATTTTAGCTTCAAAATCCTTAATGAAATTTTCTTTAGCTTCGATTATTAGCGTTTGTTTGCAGTTATCATCCATAATTTCTTCGATTTTTTGGTTTATATTTTCGAATTCTAGCTTTTTTATCTCACTTTCTATGTGCAAATTTTCCAGTTGATCGCTGATTTTCTGAAAATACAAATTTGAAATTTCTAAAATCGCTTTGCCTACTTTCTGCAAATCGCCGTAAATCAAATTTGTAAATTTACTTATTTCGGGAAAGACGTATAGCTCGCCCCTGATTTCTCCAAAATGCCTATTTACGCGGCCTGCGGTCTGTATGATCGAGCTAATGGGCGAGACTTCGCGAAATCCCACATCAAAATCAAGATCCACTCCAGCTTCGATAGACTGCGTGGAGATAAGTAAAATTTTACTCGCAAGCGGACTGTCTTTACTTTTATCTATTGCGCACCTTACAGCCTCGATAGTAGCGCGCTTGTGATCATCATACATATATCCGTTTAGGCAAAAGCAGCTAAATTTATCTCTTAGTTTTACGAACAGCTCCTGCGCTTTTTTGATCGTGTTTACGACGACGAGGGTATTTTTATCTCTTGCGACCTGGCAAATCTTTTCTAAAAGCTCTTCTTCGCCGCTTATATCAAGCCATTTTATGACGTATCTATCCTGCTTTGAAAAATACTCTAAATTTGAAATTTCTTTAAAATTTTCACTTTTAATAACCGGCATCGTCGCCGACATAAATATAAAAATAGTGCCGAGCCGCTGCGAAATGATCTCGCAAAGCAGGATAAAATCTTTTCTAAAATTATATGGGATCGCTTGGGCTTCGTCGATGATAACGACGCTATTTTTGAGCTGATTAAATTTGACGTTGTCTTTGTTTTTATTGCCAAATAGCGCGAATATCAGCTGATAAAGCGTAGTTACGTTTATCTCGCCGCTAAAAGATTCCATCAAAAATTTGATCTTAGAATACCTATCCTCCTCGGTTAGATTTTTTTCATCTATCGTCGTTTTATGGTGAGCTTTGCTAACCGAAATATCGCTATTTTTATAAATTTTCGCGATTATATCGTAGGTCTGATCGATTATCGAAGTAAAAGGAAGCGCATAAATTATGCGAGATTTATTAAATTTTAATGCAAAATTTAGAGCGGTCAAGGTCTTGCCGTAGCCAGTCGGCGCAGTCAAAGTAAAAAGTTTGTAATTTTCGTCAAAGTTATTTAAAACAAAATTTCTAAACGTATCTCGCTTATTTGGTTTTTCGTCGCCCGATTTTTCCGCTAATTTTGAAATATGTTTTTCTAGCTCACAAAGCGGAATTTGCTTATTTTCTTGCCTTGGCTTATTAAAGATAGCCTCAAATTTATCGCTATAAACCAAATTTGAATATAAGCTTTTAAAATCTATGAAATCTTTATATGTAAAATTGCGGTAAATTAATCGGCAAGAAAACATTTGAAGGCTCATAGCTTTCTTTAAGAACTCATCTTTTTTAGTAGATAATCCCGAATAAATCTCGATATTTTTAGCGGCGTCGGCCACTTCGTCCCAGTATTTTAGCTCTTTTGAATTTTCAAAATTATCGCCCAAGAATTTGTTATCTTCGCGTACTAATCTATCTAAATTTAATACGTCGCCGTGGTGCGAAACGATGGCAAGAAAGCCAAATAGAGTCGGTATTTCATCAAATTTTGAGTTTAGCAAGAAAAAATATGCCGATAGAAATGAGTGGTTTTTATCCAGCTTATCGTTTGAGGTATCTCTGATGTAAATTTGAAAATTATTTTTTAGTTTCGCGATATCGTGATAGAGTTTGACCTGCTTATCTAGCTCATCGTCGTCAGACGAGATCATATTTTTTATATGATCTTCTAAAAGTTTATTTGGATGAGACCAAAACTCGTCAAATAAAATAGACTCTTTCATCGTTTATCTGATATATATTTCCATGGTTTTTAGATTTTATAGACTCTTTGCCGTTTATTTCCATTACAAAGTCTTTAAAATCTTTAAAAATTCGTCCACTTTCGCAGTCGCAAGGCATTCTAGCCGTAGTTAATTTCGCATTTTCATTAATACCGTCAAAAATAAAATCATCCATAAGCGTAAATGTATCTATAAAGCTTTCATCTTGCGATATTTTTTCGCATATTTTTATATCGATCCAACTAAAATCTGCTATACAAAAGTTTATCCCAAGATAGGGCGTAAAGGCGGTTTTATGCTCTTTCAAATTTGAAATTATCTTATCCCGGTAGTTTTGCTCTAAATTTTCTAAATTTAAAAATACGGTATAAGACGGCGAGCAAATAAGCTCTCTGTAAAACTGCTTTTTCTCCTTTGCGTTTTGATAGCCTTCCTCTATATGCATATTACTTGAGAGGGCAAATTTTATGCCGTTAAAAACAAAACTCTTTTTTAAAATTTGCCTATCTATTTTTACGCTGTATCTGATACCTGATAGCTTAAAATACTCTTCTTCGCCTATAACGGCGCCTAAAAAGCCCATTATAGCGGTCTTTGGCGGCACCGGATAGGTTAGGCTAGAATAAATCGTCGCCGGATGCGAGAAATGAGCGTAATCGCCGAACAATCTAAAAGCAATAATGCTCATTTTATGCCTCTATCTTTTTCCAGCTACTGTCAAAATTTTCTTTGTTTATCGCTTCAAAATCATAATCGCTCATATACTCTATTTTTTCTATATTTGCAGCATATCTTGCGAGTTTATTTTTTAAATTTGTAAAGTCGATAGCGTATTCGTTGATACTTCTTATCGCTCTATCGTCTTTTTCGCTTTTTAGGCTTATGCTATTGTTTAGATCGCCCGCAAACGTATCGTCCTTATACGTGATGATTAGCATAAACCTCGGAGTCTGGCCGATTTTGGAGCGAGTCGTTAAGTTTTTAGTGCCGTGCCACAAAGCTTTTAAAATTTTAGCTTCATCGGCTTCGTTAAAGCCCGTTTTTGCCGCATTATAGTTATCGATAATGCCGTAAGTAGCAAAAATAGCGTATCTTAAAAATTTTTCCTCTCTAAAAGTCGCCTGATCTTTTTGTTTTTTTGGCTCGTTCGGATCGTAATCGCTAGCAAAAGCACCAGTTCCCTTAACATACTCTATTTCGACTTTATTTAAGGACTTGCTTAATCTAAACTGCACCGGCCCCGTAAACTGAATGCCGGCGGTTTTTATCTCCTTATCTTGCTTCATCTCGTCTTTATCCGAAATCGGCAACACTCCGCCAAATGTGCGAATATCGATACATGTAGTGAGAATTTCTTTTTGCAGTTCGCTGTTGCTTTGCCTTATGTTGATACTTGGTGTGATTGCCGTTGTAGCGTCTGGTAGG
>CAUQRE010000047.1:0-6798 GCA_963520315.1 uncultured Campylobacter sp.
CCTTTATGCGTATCGTTAGCGAAAACTTGTGCTTTCTTGGTTTTGCATGGGCGTTTTCAAATCCATTATTTCAAACGTGGCAAGACAAGGCCGCGAAAACGGTAGTTATAGATGTTTACTAGAATTTTTTCGTTACTAATGTTTGGGGCTTTTAGTTGCTTTGCGGCTCAAAATTTCGAGCTTCTGGCTGATGACGTAAAACGCGACAACGGCGTTGTTACGGCGGATAAAAACGTACTTGTTTATTCGCAGGATTATTTGATGAGCGCGGATAGGGCCGTTTATGATCAGCAAAAAGAAATTTTGGAGCTTTTCGGTAACGTAAATTTGATAAGAAACAAAGACGAAATCTCGCGCTGCTCGTATGCAAAGATCGACCTAAATAGCAAAGACAGCAACTACGAGACGCTATTTATGATGAACCGCGACATGGAAGTGTGGATGCAAAGCGACGAGAGCAATAGCACTTCTAAATTTTACGAGGTAAACGGCGCGGTCGTATCAAGCTGTAACGTCCAAGACCCCGATTGGAAGATCAAATTTAGCAGCGGCAAGCTAAACCGCGAGAGTAAATTTTTGCACCTTTATAATCCCGTATTTTACGTCGGAAACGTCCCGGTGTTTTATCTGCCGTATTTTGGCTTTTCCACCGATACGCGCAGACGTACCGGACTTTTGCCGCCGGAGCTTGGTTACGGCAAAAACGACGGATTTTACTACAAACAACCGATCTACATCGCCGAATACGACAGCTGGGACTTGCAGTTTGATCCGCAAATTCGAACTAGACGCGGCACGGGTATCTACGGTACGTTTAGATTTGCCGATTCGCCGTATTCCAGAGGCTCGGTGACGCTAGGCGCGTTTAGAGATACCGAGGGTTACCGTCAAAGACAGATTGAGAAAAACTCGCTAAGGCTTCCGCTAAAAAATAAAACGCATAAAGGCGCCGAGGTCAAATACGAGCGCGATAGGCTCGTTAAGCACCTAATAAGCGAGGATTTGCAGGAGGGCTTGTGGCTTGATGCTACGGCGCTAAACGATATCGATTATATAAATTTGAAAAAGCGCGGCGCTGGTAGCGACGACAATCCTCTCGTGACGTCAAAACTAAACTATTTTCTAAGTAGCGATAAGCACTATTTTGGCGCATATGCGAGATATTACGTAAATACCTCAAAAATCGGTAGCCCAAACGAAAACAAAGATACGCTTCAAGAGTATCCAAGCTTTCAGTATCATAAATTTACCGACAGCTTTATCTTGCCTAACGTGCTTTACTCGGTTGATTTAAGCTCGCATAACTATACGAGAAGAATCGGCGTAAAAGCGACGCAGTATGAGTTTAATCTGCCAGTTTCTTTTCACCTACCTTTGGCAGACGATTATCTTAAATTTTCTTACTATCACTATCTATACGCCACTCACGTGGATTACGCAAAGAAAATGTACCGCCCGACCGGAGATGAGGACAAGAGCGCAAACTACATAGAAAACTATCACAAATTCTCGCTTTATACGGATCTGGCTAAAGCTTACGAGAGCTTTTATCATAGCGCGAATTTAGGCGTTGACTACGTCGTAAAAGCTTACAACGAAGGCGACTTGCCCGATAAATACGAAACTGCCGAGGATGACGGCAACGTATACGTCTACGATATGCTCGGACGAAAATACCAAAGCTTTATAAATCCTCAGCACACTAGAGACGAGATTTCAGCCAGAGCGACGCAGTATTTCTTTAACGAAAATGGAAGAAAATTTTTACGACATACGATTTCGCAGGGTTATTATACGAAAGAGAACAAACGCTCGAATTTGAAAAATATAATCGGCTGGTATCCGCTAGCAAATTTATCTTTTTACAACAGGCTTGAGTACTCTTACGACAATAAATACTTTGAAAAAGTCCAAAGCGGCGCTAGCTATACGCACGATAAATTCGGCGCTAGCCTCTGGCATACGATGCAAAGGAAAAACGCGCAAGAAAAGCAAAACTACCTACATCTAAACGGTTACGTCGAGCTTCCGCACAACTATAGGCTTTTTGGCGGTTCGCAGTACGACCTCGAGCGAGACTACAACAAGCAGTGGCAGCTAGGCGTCTCTCACCGCAGAAAGTGCTGGAATTATACATTCGTCTACGAAGAGGAGCTAGAGCCCACTACGACCACGAGCGGAACGGCTGCAAAGAAATCAAGAGGCGTTTATTTCTTTATAAATTTCTATCCGATGGGCGGCGTGCATTACGACTTTTCGGTAGGTCAGACGCAGGGTAGCTGATGAGCGGCTACGAGGATTTGGTCTTTGAAAACCAGCTCGAGGCGGCCGAAAAACTGCTTGAAATTTTGCCCAAAAAAGAGCTTGCCGCGGGCGAATATCTAATGATATGCGGCTCTATAGACTCGGTTATCATGGTCGATAGCGTAGCTCGCGGGCTAAATTTGAGCTATGAGATTTTATTTTGCGAGCGCATTTTTGCGCCCAATAACCCCGAGTGCGAGATCGCTATGGTTAGCGAAAAGGACGACGTGGTGTTAAACGACGAGCTGATTAAAAGCTTTGGCATTAGCTACGACTTCGTCTACGGCGAGGCTGATCGTAAGTACGACGAAAAAATCCTAAAGAACGTCTATAAATTTAGAAAAGGTAATCTCATCGGCGATCTAAAAGATAGAAATATCTTGCTCATCGACGAGGGCTGCGAGACGGGTCTTACGGCGCTAACTTGCTTAAAAACGCTCATGCGCGAGCGGGTAAAGTCGGTCACCTACGCTACGCCTCTCATTGCTACCGACGTAGCCGCGGCTATCGCGCCGCTGGTGGATGAAATTTACGCCGTGCATAAGATCGCAAATTTTATCGAAGTGGATTTTTACTACAAAAACAAAATCGAACCAAAACCCGAAACCGTGCTTTCCATACTAGAGGAGAGTCCGTTTTATATACCATTACAAAAACAAGGAGACGTCAGGGCATGCAGTATTCAATAGAAGTCAATAATCAAGTCGAAATTTACGATATAAACAAGGTCGCCAAGCAAGCTAGCGGCGCGGCGCTTTTACGCGTAAAAAATACCGTCGTTTTAGCCACCGTCGCTCGCGAGGATACGCAAGTTAGCGAGGATTTTTTACCGCTAACGGTGCAATACATCGAAAAAAGCTACGCGGCAGGCAAGATCCCGGGCGGCTACGTAAAAAGAGAAACCAAGCCGGGGGATTTTGAGACGCTAACTTCGCGCATCATCGACCGTTCGCTGCGCCCGCTCTTTCCAAAGGGCTACGCGTATCCGACGCAAATAGTCGTGATGGTGTTATCTTGCGATCCTGAGGTCGATTTGCAAGTCGTCGCTCTAAATGCGGCCTCGGTCGCGCTTTATCTTAGCGACATCCCCGTAAATGCACCCGTTTGCGGCGTACGCGTGGGATATATAGACAATAAATTCGTGATAAATCCTAGCAACTCCGAGCTAAAAACTTCCGCGCTCGATCTTTACGTAGCAGGCGTTAAAGACGAGCTTTTGATGATAGAGATGAGAAGTATCCCGACCGAAAAAGACGAGATAGTGCCTATAGCGCTTGATCCTATGATGGATCCGAATTTAAGCGGCGCTATAGCGATGCAGGATATGAACGAATTTAGCGAAGACCTCATCGTAGAAGCGATCGCGCAAGCGGGCAAAGCCATACTTCGCGCCTCAAACGCTTATGAGGAGGCATTTAGCCAGCATAAAAAAGAAGACGCGCAGCTAGAGCTAAAACCCGAGATTGAAAACGAGAGCGTCGCGGTTTATCTAAACGAATTTTATAAAAACGACGTAAAAGCTGCTATAAATCAGATGGCTAAAAGCGAGCGCGCTAGCGAACTAACCAAGATCGCTAAGCAAATTTTGACCGACGAAGTAGCTCAAAAAGAGGGCTGGGAGGAGGAGGTCGTCTCTAACGTCCTGGCTAAATTTAAGAAAAAAATCGTCCGCGAGCAGATCATAAACGAGGGCGTTCGCGCCGACGGCAGAGGGCTTAAAGAGATCCGCCCGATTAGCATCGAGACGAATATCTTGCCAAACGCTCACGGCAGCTGCCTATTTACCCGCGGTCAGACGCAAGCTCTAGTAGTCGCGACTCTAGGCACCGACGGCGACGCGCAGATGTATGATATACTAACGGAAAAAGGCGCCGTGACGGATAAATTTATGTTTAACTACAACTTCCCCGGTTTTAGCGTCGGCGAAGCTAGCCCGCTAAAGGCTCCGGGCAGACGCGAGCTAGGTCATGGCAATCTTGCTAAACGCGCGCTTGCGCCTAGCATCGACGTAAATTCGCCTTATACTATCAGACTTGTATCCGAAATTTTAGAAAGTAACGGCTCAAGCTCGATGGCCAGCGTTTGCGGCGGTTCTTTGGCGCTAAGGGCTGCCGGCGTCGATACGCCAAAACTAGTCGCGGGCGTTGCAATGGGGTTAATTTTCGAGGGCGATAAGCACGCCGTACTAACCGACATCATGGGGCTAGAGGATCACGACGGCGATATGGACTTTAAAGTCGCAGGTAGCAAAGACGGCATAACAGCGCTTCAGATGGATATAAAGCTAGGCGGCATAAGCCTTGACGTGCTAAAAGAGGCGCTTTTGCAGGCGCGCGAGGGCAGGCTGCATATATTAAATTTGATGGAAAAAGCAAACGAAAATATCTCCGTAAACGAAGACATATTGCCTAAACTAGAGCTTTTTAGCGTTGATCCGGGCAAGATCGTCGATATCATCGGACAAGCTGGAAAAACGATAAAAGAGATCATCGAAAAATTTGACGTCGCCATCGACCTCGACCGCGAAAAAGGCGAGGTAAAGATCGCCGGCGCGCAAAAATCAAGCGTAGATGCGGCTAAAGATTACATCATACAAATCGTCTCAAAAGACGGCGGCAAGGGCTTTGGCGGTAAAAGAGGCAGCAAAGACGGCAAACCTCACAAGACGCCTGAATTTAATATCGGAGACGAATTTGAGGGCGAGGTAAAAAGCGTGGTAGAATTTGGCGCCTTTATCGGACTTCCAGGCGGCGTGGACGGACTTTTGCACATCTCAAAGATCAAAACGCCTCTAAAAGCCGGCGATAAGGTCAAAGTAAAAATCAGCGAGCAAAAAGGGCATAAAATCTCCCTTTCTTTGGCGCAATAAATTTAAAGGAGAACCGATGCAGTATAAAAAAATATTCTTCCCTATAGGTGCCGGCGACGATGTCAAAGAGCGTATAAAAGGTGCTTTGCTAGTGGCTAAATACTTTAGCGGACACATCGAAATTTTAGCCTGCCAGCTCGATCCTAGCGTCGTTTATAATATGAAAATGACGCTTCGAGGCGGAGTGCTTTACGAGGAGTTTTTAAAGGCTGCTAAGGCTGATTTGGGGCTTGAGCACGAGCAAAACGAGGCTATTTTTAACAAACTTTGCGCCGAGCTTGACGTGCGCGTCAGCGATACTCCGATAAAAGGCGAGGCGAGCGCGAAATTTATAACCAAAAGTGGCAAAAGAAGCCTAATCGTCGAGCAAGAGTCTAAATTTTGCGATATGGTCGTAGCAGCCGTACCGCTTGACGGCAAGATCACGGGTACGTTTGAAGCGGCGGTACTAAAAAGCGGTAAAAACGTTATCGCGATCCCTAGAAAACTTACTAAATTTAGCGCGGAAAATATCCTGGTAAGCTGGACCGGTACGCCTGAGAGCTCGCGCGCCATCACCAGCTCGCTACCGCTTTTAAAAGAGGCTAAGCGCGTAAAGTGCATCACTTCAAAAGCAAATTTGGGCGATCAAAGCGAGGCTAGCTTAAAGAGGCTGGACGAATACTTCGCGCTGCACGGCATAAATGCGGATTTTGAGGTCGTAGGAACTTTTTCGGTCCCGGGCGAACCGCTTTTAAAAGTCGCGACGGATGGAAATTTCGACCTAATCGTAGCGGCTAGATACGCAGAAAACGGCTTTAGGGAGATTTTCTTGGGCGGTACGACCAAGTACTTCTTACAAAATACCACGATACCGGTATTTATGTAAGGTAAAATCGGAGCTAAATTTATGGCTTAAATTTAGCTCCAAAATCTAAATTTAGCTTGAAATAGGGCTAAAATATCGTAATCCAAGAGAAAATATGCTAAATTCGACTCCTAATAAAGCCTAGCTATTGAGGCTTATTACTAAGCAAAAGTCCAAAAATATCGCTAAATTACGGTTTATGGTTTTTAATGAGGTCTAAAAATCGGACATAATTGGAAATCAGCCAAGATATATTAAATAATCATAATAATATTTTAGAAGGTGACTTTTAGATTATACTTACAAGTATTGACTAAAATTTGGTTAGTCAGTAAATTTGGTCAGTTAGCCGGTGGTTTTTTGATAGATTTTCCGTCGATGGGTTTGATGTATTTGGCTATTTTGGGGATTTTTGTTGAGGTTAATAAGCATGATGGTGCAAGCAAGCGGCTTTTTAAGCCTCTACGTATTTTTCAAATATGTGAGCCACGGTTATTTTTAACTTTTGGGGGTTTGCGGGTCAAGACGTCGGGCGTAGATTTCTTGGAGCTTCTTTGACGCGTCCTTGTAGCTTATAGAGTAGCACGAGCCGATTTTTTCGACTATCGTTCCGCCGCGCACGAAATAATACTCTCTGACGTACTTCTTGGGCTTAATGGCCAATCCATCGGGCGTGAGCGTTTGGCGTAGCGTTCTCAATTTGTGGATATACGCGGTCTGGATTGACGCGAAACTGAGGGGCTTTGCTAATTAGCGGAAGCGTTTGTGTTGCCATTTT
>CAUQRE010000048.1:0-6794 GCA_963520315.1 uncultured Campylobacter sp.
GTGATGACGGTAAGCGATTGAGGCGTTTGGCGCGAGGTGAGGTCTAGCCTCGTGGTGCTTTTTACCAGCTCTTTGGCGTTGTATTTGACGTCGTCGCGCCTTTGTTCGCTCGTTACCTCGACGGCCTGCAGCGTCTCTTTGCCCGCTGCGTTCTCGCCGTTTTGGGCGGCTAAAATTTGAACGGACGCTAGCAAATTTATCGCCGCAACCGAAAGCAAAATTTTATTTCTCATCTTTTTCTCCTTTTAAAATTTGATCTTTTTATCCATAAATAAATCCCCGAAACGCTAAGCGCAAGCGGCGCTAAACCGCACAAAAACCAGATAAACTTGGTCGCGGCGTTATAGTCGCCGTAGTGAGCTCGCCTAAACGTCGATAAAAATTTATCCGTTTTGCTTGCTAGCTCTATATCTTTTACATCGATTAAATTTGCGCTGTTTTTATCGTAAGTAACGGTGCTTGAGTACTGGCTATGCAGGAAGCTTTGACTCGGTTTTTGCCCGTAAAGCGTGATATTTGCGCCGTCAAAAAACGGAAAGCTAACGTAGTGCGTCCTAAATCCCGGCATATCCGAGGCCGCTCTTTGTACCAGGGCGTCGATAGAGATATTTTTGTCGTAAATTTGCCGGCTGATAACAAATTTGGAGTTGTCAAAAGGCGGCATAAACATAAACCTAAGCTCCCACCAAGCCCCGCTAAGCGCGACCGCAAAGATAACGGGCGTAGAAAAAACGCCGATAAATTTGTGCGAATCGCCCATAAAAGTAGCCATGCGCGCAAACCGAAGACGCAGCAAATTTGCCCAAAAGTTTCGGTAAACGATAAAGCCGCTGATCGAAATAATAAAAGCAAAAATCGCCGTTAGCCCAAGCAAAATTTGACCGCTTTTTTCAAGAAGCAAATTTTCGTGAAGCTCGGTTATAACGCCGATAAATCCGCTATCGTGCGGCACGAGGTCGCTTTTTATCTCTCCTCTAAAAGCGTCCAGATAGATACAGGCCCACTCTTTTTCGCCCGCTCCGTGCTTTAACAGCCAAATTTTGTCCGTTTTTTGGGGATCTGCGTCGATATTCCACCCTACGATCTCGTGATGCGGATACTCTTTTTCTATTTTTTCTCTTAGTTCGTCAAATTTTAGCCTCTTTTTATCGTTGCCGTCTGCTACATAGATGACACCTGGCATTAAAATATTATTTATCTCATCTTTATAAACTAAAACCGAACCGGTAAAGCAAACGATAACTAGCGGAATGCAAAATATCAGCGAAATATAGGTATGAATTTTATACATTGCCTTTTTGTCAAGTATATTCACGTTTAAAATTTGCCCTTTTAAAATTTACTTTAAATCGGCGCGGATTTTAGCATTTTAATAATTAATAATTTCTAAAACCATTATCAAATAAATAAGGAATCTATATTTTGCGCTAGATATTTAAAAACAGGGTTTAGCAGAGGCAGACGAATTCAAAACGACAAATTTATTACGTTAAATTACGGAAATCAATTTAATGTGGTCTCAAAGCAAAATCGGCTTTTTAGTTCAAACAAAATCAGCGCCCAACGGTCAAGCAACCGCCGAGTGCAAATTTTACGCAGGTCTCGCCCAAAGCAAACTCAAATTTGAGCTCTAGATTTCCTCTCTTTTATAAATTTTACTCACAAATTTATCTACTTTATACACCGCGCCAAAGAGTGCCGGCACCACAAGTAGCGTTAGCAGCGTCGAGCTAATGAGCCCCGAGATCACCGAGATCGCCATCGGGGAGTTGCCCTCGTATCCAGCGCCTCTGCTAAGCGCAAGCGGTAGCATCGCAAATATCATCGCAAAAGTAGTCATCAGTATCGCTCGCAACCTTTTGACGCCCGCACGCACGATAGCTTCGTTTAGCTCTACGCCCTCGTTTGCGTAGCGGTTGGCAAAATCCACGACCAAAATCGCGTTTTTGCCCACCATGCCAAAAAGCAAGATCGCGCCGACCATAACGAACAAGCTAAAGGAGTTTCCGCTAAGATACAGTCCGACAGCCACGCCGCCAAACGCCAGCGGCATCGAGATCATGATGATGATAGGCAGCACGAAGCTCTCGTAAAGCGCGGCTAGGATCATATAGATGAGCACGACGCTAAGGCTGATCGTAAACACAAAGGCCGCGTTCGTGTCGTTCATCATCTCGATAAAGCCCGTCATCACGTAGTCGTAGCCCGCGGGCAAAATTTGACCGATATTTTCGTCGATGCCCTTTTGCACAGCACCCAGCGGGACGTTATCCACATTTGCGACGATCCTGATCTGACGCTGTTTGTTAAAGCGGTTTATCACGGAAAAGGTCTTGCTCGTCTTAAACTCCGCCACCGCGCTTAGGCTTATGCTCTCGCCGTGAGCATTTTTGATCTTTAGTTTTTGCAGCGCCTGCGCGTCCTTGCGGTACTCGTCGTCAAACCTCAGTATCATATCGTACTGCGTGTCGCCGTCATCAAAGCTGCCAAGTCTATTTTGCCCAAAGGACGCGTATATCACCTGCGCAACCGCGCTAGGATCGACGCTTAGACGCTTGGCTTTGTCTTTATTTACGCTGATTTGCAGCTCGTTTATCTTGTCTTCGTTATCGCTGCCGACATCCGTCGTGCCCTCGATAGCGCGCACCATGGCGATGGCTTTTGGCAGGATTTCGTCTAGCTTTTCTAGGCTATCTCCCGTGATCGTTAGTTGCACGGGCTCGCTGTCGCTGCCCGTATCGACGTATGGTATCTGCAGGACTTTGACGCTGAGACCTTCAAATTTAAGCTTTTTTCTATACTCGTCCATTATCTGCGTTTGGCGCTCTTTTCGCGACTCAAAGCCCTTTAAGCGGACGTAAATTTTAGCCTTATACGCGTCCTTTGAGTCCGTGTAACCCGCGATCATATACGAGTACTCAACGCGCGGATCGCTATCTACTGCGCGCACGACCTCGCCGGCTCTAGCGCCCATAGCCTCGACCGAGATACCCGGGCTTGCTTTTAAAAATATCTCAAACTGCCCCTCATCCTCGACGGGCAAAAAGTCCATGCCGACCTTGCCCGCTAGGCTCATACAAAGAGCCAACACGCACAAAGTAAGGATAACAAACGCAGTTTTAAATCTCAAAATAAGCTTCAAAAGCCGCTCGTAACCACTCTCGAGCGCCTCAAAAAATGGCTCCGTCAAGCGGTAAAATTTACTCTCGCCCTCGCTCAAAAATCTCGCCGCGAGGCTAGGTATCAGCATAATGCAAACAAAAAACGACACCACGAAACCGACGCTCACGCTCATGCCAAAGGAGTTAAAATACTGACCGATGATGCCCTCCATAAAAGCAATCGGCACAAACACGCAAAGCAACACCGCGCTAATGCTAAGCACGCTAAAAGCTATCTCGCGCACGCCCTCAAAGCTCGCTTTTAGCGGATTGCTCTCGCCCTCTTGCATCTTTTTGGAGATATTTTCCACGACCACGATCGCATCGTCGATAAATATACCGATACCAAGCGTGAGAGCCAGCAGCGTGAGGCGGTTTAGATCAAAGCCCAAAACGTCGATGATGAAAAACGTCCCCACGATACTAGCCGGGATCGCGAGCGCGGCGATGACGGTCGCGCTAAAGTTTCGCAAAAAGAAAAAGACGATGACGACCGTGAGCGCGACGCCTAGCATCATGTCAAATTTGACCTGATTTATGTGCTTTAGGATACTCTCGCTCTTTTCATAAACTCGCTCTACTTCGTAGTTTGCACCCAGTCTTGCCGCTAGTTCGTCCGTTTTAGCTTTAAGCGCGTCTATCGTCTCGATCGTGTTTGCGCCGCTTACTTTTATAGCGTCGAGCAGCACTCCGCGCTTGCCGTTATACATCGCTACGGCGTCGGTGTCGTGATGAGATAGCTCTATGCGCGCGACGTCTTTTAAAAATACATCCTTTTGCAGACGGATATCCTCTAGCTCCTGCACGCTTTTAGCGTCAAATTCGCTCTTTAAAAATATCTCAAACTCGCTGTTTTCCAGCTTACCCAGCGGCGCTTTTAAATTTTGCGATTTGATTATATTTATGACCGAGGCTGCGGTTAGGGCGTATTTATCGAGTTTAAACGGATCAAGGTAAATTTTGATCTCAGGCTCCAAAAAGCCCTTGTCATCGACCTTGCCAACGCCTTTTACGCGCTGCAAAAACGGCTTTGCCTCGTCTTTGACCGCCTGCATAAGCGCGGTTAAATTTTCGTCCTTGCGGCTAACGAAAAAGCTCGCCACCTTGCCGCTGTCGCTGCTAATTTTCTCTATCTCGGACTGGGCATCGAGCTTTGCCTTTGCGACCTTGTCGCGCACGTCGTTCGCGGCGACGTCGATGTTTTTCTTGAGATTAAACTCGACCGTGACGATACTGAGGTTGTTAAATGTATATGACCTGATCTTTTTGATACCGTCTATCGTAGAGACCTCGTCCTCGATCTTTTTAGTGACCCTGCTCTCGATGAGGCTCATATCGCCCGGCGCGTAGGTCGTGATCTTAACCAGCGGGATGACGACCTCAGGAAAGAGATTTACCGGCATCCTAAAAAGCGACATCGCGCCGAAAAATACGAGCGCGACAAAAAACATCAGCGTCGTAATCGGGCGATTTATGGCTAGTTTATACATTTCGCGCCTTAGCTAAAACGGGCTTTTGCGGCAAATTTGCCAGGCCGCCCTGCCCCGCATAAAGCGTTTGGCGTTTAGCGGCTAGTAAAATTTGCGCCGAGCCAAATTCTGCGTTTAAATTTATGCCGCCTTGTTTATGCGATAAATTTGACATGCTCGTTAAATTTGCATTTTTCGCGGCGAACTCAAATTTAACGCCGCACACAGAAATTGAGTTTAAATTTATCTCGCTTTTCGTCTGCGACGTCAAATTTAAAAACCTAGCCATGCCAAAGCTAGCTTTTTTATCGCTAAATTTCGCGCCGCTAGCGGCATGCCTACCGTTTTTCAAGCCTTCAAATTTAAGCCCAAATGTTTTATTTTCATCCTTGTTTTTATGCTCGGCGGTCTTTTTATCGCTCGTTGCGTCCCCATCCTGCGCGCTAGAGACGATATATCCCTCGCCAAAAAGTCCCGGCGTCAAATTTTGCGCCAACACTTCGGCGTAAATTTTGCCGTTTTTCGTATCGATAGTCGGGTAGATGAGGCTGATTTTGCCGCGTCTTTCCTCGTTTTGGCCGTCTAGTTTATAGATAAATTCGCTACCGATTTTCACGCGGTCTTTAAATTTCTCGTCAAAGCTAAGCTTGAGCTTCACGTCCGGATAGGAAAAAATCGACATCAGCTTTTGCGCCACGCCGCCCACGCCCTCGCCGACCTCGATACTCTTGCCAGAGATCGTCCCGTCAAAAGGCGCTAGCAGCCTCGTATCCTCAAGTCTTTTTTGCGCCAAATTTAGCGCCAGATGCGCTCTATTTTCGGCTAGCGCCGCGTTTTTAAAATCAAACTCCGCATTTTCAAAAGCTTGCTTCGAGCTCACGCTTTGAACGAGCTTAAATTTATCCAGCACGCTTTTTGCGTGGGCTTTTGCCGTCTGCGCGCTCTCTAAATCGTTTTGCGCGAGCTTTACGGCTAGCTTTTCGCTCTCGTTTTCAAGCTCGAGCAGTACGTCGCCGCGCTTTACCGCGGAGCCGATTTCTACATTTACGGTCTTTACGATACCGACGGCTTTTAGCGCGAGCTGCGCGTCTTTTGCGGGTACGACGTCAAAGCTCGCGTAGATCCTATCCTGGGCGCAAAGTGCAACCGCCGCACTCAGTAAAAATAGTAAAATTTTATTCATTTGCGCTCCGTTTTTTCGATATTTTCGGCGATTTTGCCGCCGCGCTCGTATAGATACTCCGCTTTTTTGATCTCAAATTTACTCTTGCTTAGCTCCAGCGCGCTGCCTGCGCTAAAACTCTGCGCGGTCGCGTTTAAAAACTCTACGTATCCAAGCAGCCCCGCCTCGTACTTTTTGCTAACGGCATTTAGCGAGGTTTGCGCCGAGTTTAGCGCGCTTTTACCGGCGACGATCTTTTGCTCGAGCGTCTTTAGGTCGTTTTTGATATTTGCTAAATTTAGCTCGTTTTGCAAGCGCTTTTGATCCAGATTTAACTTCGCTTGCAGCGCGCTTATGCGCTTTATCTCGCGCCGCTTTTTGTTTGCGCCAAAATCAAACGCCTTCCAGCTAAAGCCCAAAATCAGCTCGTTGGTGTTTAAATTCGGCTTAAAAAAGTCGTCGAAATAGGGCTCCAGCACGCTTCTATACTGCACGGGCAACAAGTTTCTATCGTAATGCGTGCGCATAAAAGTGTAGGTGTTTTTGATGAAAATTTGCGGGTTCGTCTCGGACGCGGTTATTTTTTCGTCCTCCAAAGCCGCGGCGAAATTTAGCATAAGCGCCTCGAGCTCGGGCTTTTCGCCTTTTTGCGGCGCGAAGTCCTCATCAGCAAGCGCGATCCTAGAGCCTGCCACAGGCTCGATATCTCTGCCCGTTAGCGCGTAAATTTGATTTTTTATCTCGTTTTGATTTTGCGAGATTTCGAGGCGTTCAGCTAGCGCCATGGCGTATCTAGCGTTTACCGCTTCATACTCGCTCTCGTCGCTAAGCCCCGCGCGGTAGTATTTTTCCAGCCTATTTAGCGCGTTTTTTAGGTAGTTTATCTCGCTCTCTTTTGCCAGCGCGAGCTCGCCTAGCGACAAAAAGCTAAAATAAAGCTTAGCCATGTTAAACGCAAGCAGGTTTTGATACTCCTCGTTTTTTAAAATTTCAGCCGCGCTA
>CAUQRE010000049.1:0-6710 GCA_963520315.1 uncultured Campylobacter sp.
GGTCAGGTCGCAGCCCACCTAGCCCACGAGATACGCAACCCAGTGGGCTCGATCTCGCTGCTAGCCTCCACGCTGATAAAAAAAGCAGACGAACGCGCTCGCCCCGTCGTCGAGCAGATGCAAAAGGCGATCTGGCGCGTCGAGCGCATCATCAAGGCCACCTTGCTTTTTACCAAAGGCCTAACGATAAACGCGCGCGAATTTAACCTAGCCGAGCTAAAAGGCGAGTGCGAGGCCGCCATAGAGTGCTACACATACGGCAAGGAGATCAAATTTAGCCTAAATTTCCCCGACCTGCCCTATGTGGGCGACCGCGATCTGCTCGCGATGGTGTTTCAAAATATGCTGTTTAACGCGATCGACGCGGTCGAGGAAAACGAGGACGACGAGGGCTGGGTGCGCATAGACTACGAGCAGCGCGAGGGCGAACATAAATTTGCCGTGACCGATAGCGGCGTACCGATTAAAAACCAAGCTATGGTCTTTGAGCCCTTTAAAACAAGCAAACTAAAGGGCAACGGCCTTGGGTTGCACCTATGCCTGCAGATCGTCCAGGCCCACGGCGGCAGTATCGAGATCGAGCTTGAGCCAAAGAGCTTTTGCGTAAATTTGCCCGCAAAGACGCGCGGCTAGGCGGTAAATTTGATAAAATTTGATGCTCTAGGCGGAGTTTAAATTTGAACGCAAAATTTAGGGCGGCGGAAGGTTTGGCTTCGGCCAGCCGAACAACGAACGAAAAACAATCAAAACAAGGAGAGAAAATGAAATTTGACGCGAAAATTTTAGAGGATTTGGCGGTGTGGTTTGAGGAGCTAAAGGAGATTAAATTTAGCGAACTTTTAGCGGGCGACGCGGCAAACACCGCATTTATCAGCGTGGATATGATAGAGGGATTTTGCAGCATGGGGCCGCTAGCTAGCCCGCGAGTGGGCGCGATTGCGGACGGTATAGCGCGGACTTTTAGCGCGGCTTACGCGGCGGGTGCGAGAAATCTCGTGCTGCTCGAGGATAGTCACGAGGCAAACTGCGCGGAGTTTGACGCATTTCCGCCCCACGCTATCAAAGGCACCGATGGCGCAAAGACGATACCGCAGCTGCGCGATCTGCCGTTTTTTGACGAGATAAAAATCTTTCGCAAAAATTCCCTGAGCGCGGCTTACTGCGCCGAATTTAACGCGTTTATCGCGCAAAATCCGCACATAGACACCTTCGTAGTGCTCGGCGACTGCACCGATCTGTGCGTCTATCAGCTAGTCTCGCACCTAAAGCTTAGCGCAAACGAGGCAAATATCAGGCGCAGAGTCGTCGTACCGGCAAATCTCGTCGCCACCTACGACGCGCCGGGACACGAGGGGGATTTTTATCACGCGATGTTTTTGCGGCATATGCAAACGGGTCTTGGCGCGCAAGTCGTGCGAGGGATAAAATTTAATTAAGCGGCGAGGTTTGCTAAATTTATTTTACGCCGCAAACTCAGGCTAAGTTTAAATTTAAAAGCAAATCTACGCTCTAGCGGCAAATAAAGCCGCCCAACGTTAAGCAAGGCGCGATAAATTTACTCTTTAAATTCGCCCGCGAGCGTTAATTTATGCCGCCGAACCGAGTTTAAATTTATGCTCTGCTTATGTCGCCGACAAACCGTTAAAAAACAAGTCGTTCGCGTCCACAAAAGTCCGCCCTTAGTCCCGTTTCAGACAAGGCTGCTTTCGCTTCTGCCTATTATCTTAGGTGATTTTGCTTTTTACGCGCAGCTTCTGCGTTTAAATTTAAACCGCGCACCTATAAGGGCATGCTGGCCTTACGCCCAAGGCTTAGCAACGATTTAGCCGCTAAATTTACTTTTGCGATTTATCTACGCAAATAGCTTTGGTAATCTTCGTAGTTAGCGGCGCGATTACAAGTATGCTAGGATACGCCACGGCAAAAGCTTTTGCGTAACCGGCCATCCAAATGCCAAAAAAACCATCGGCAAACCCCAAATTTACGTATGTAAGTACGCCTGAGATGATAAGCGACATAAAAAGCGCCATAATAAACGCGAAAACAAACCTAAAATACCTAATGTCTATCATTTTTCTCCTTTTTTAAAATCTAGTTTGAGACGTTTTTTACGCCAACGCATTCGGTGACGCTCTCACAAAACCGTTAAATTTAGTTTTTATTTGCGGGGCTTCATCTTGCTAAAAGAGTAGTTGTTTTTTTAGCGCAAAACTCTCAAACATAGCAACCATATCGTCGCGCGCCTACAAGAACTCCTTAAAATGCGGCGCCTGCCTGTGCGCCTCATACGCGGCCTCGCCAGCGTAAATTTCAAAAAATATCCACTGGCTCGGCGCATCTTTTAGCGTGAAGGCACAAAGCGCCAGCATGCCGCTTTCTTTGGCGAGACTTGCTTTCATCTCCTTCATCAAAATTTCTTCAAATTTGGCGTTGTCTTCAGGTCTAACCGTAATCTTAGCTAGGCGCATATGGGCGCTATTTAGCGCAGCCTCGCTAAGCTTCTTCTGCCCCAAAAATTTGATCTCTAGGTCAAATTTATGCTTACTTGTGAGTAGATTTGCGCTACCGTTTAAAAATCGCTTGAAATGCTCCGAGCTTGCGTGCCGCTCATAGGCCGCCTCGTCTGCGTAAATTTCAAGCACGTATATCTTTTCAGGCTCGCTCTTTGCACTCGTAAAAAACATCGCCAAGGTGCCACTTTCAAGCTTTTGCGAGTTTGAAAGATTGTCCATACCTAGAGCCGTGAGCTCATTTAAATGCTCAGGCGTCGTTTCAAGCGCAAACAAGCCTATTTTAGGCTCCGCAGCCAGTAAATTTAAAGCAGTCAAGCACGGCAAAATAGCTTTTTTAATCATCATTTTCCTCATTTATTATCTCATCAAGTTCGTTAAATTTCACCTCGATCCATTACATCGAGCCTTCCCACTCGCCCTTGACCGTTACGCCTGTTTGCTTGGCGGCGGCTTCCAGCTGCGCTACCTCGTCCGTGCTCAAGCTTATCTCGCTAGCGCGCTCGGCGTCGTCCACTTGCTCTTTTTTAGTAACGCCGATGATCGGCACCGCGCCCTTTGCGATCGCCCATGCCGTGGCTATTAGCGCTGGCGTCGTGCCGTATTTTTTAGCGAGGCTTCGTTGCACCTCAAAAAGCGGCTCTAATCTCGCAAGCGTTTGCGGCGGAAAGGCCTCTCCGCGGCGAGTGCCCGCAGGCATCGGGTTATCCTTCGTGTATTTGCCGCCCAGCGCGCCTTGCTCGAGCACCATGTAGGCAAACACCGCTATGTCCTCGTCTTTGCAATACTTCAAAATCCCGCCATCCTCGATATTCGTGTAAAGCAGGCTGTAATGATTTTGGATCGCGTCTAGCTTGAACCCTACCTTTTTTAATAGCTCGTTTACGAATTTTATCTGTTCTAAGTTGTGATTTGAAACGCCTACTTTTCGCACTTTGCCCGATTTTAGCAATGGTACGAGCTGCGCGCTCCAGCGCGGTACGTCGTCGGTATTGTGGATCCAGTAAATGTCGATTGCGTTCTTGTGCAGCGTTTTTAGACTACCCTCTAAAAACTCCTCCATCGCTTCGTCGCCCCTACCTTGCGCTAAAATCGGCGTAAATTTGGTCGATATTATCGCATCTTTGCGCTCTTTTACGAACTCGCCTAAAATTTTTTCGCTGGCGCCGCTTGCGTAAACCGTGGCCGTGTCCCAAAGAGTGAGTCCCTTGCTCATCGCGTAATCAAAAACGGGCTTAAGCTCCGCCTCGCTTAGGCGGTTGCCAAACACGCTGTCGCCTCCGGCGATACCGCCAAAACCCCACGACCAAGTGCCAAGTGCGACTGCCGGAATTTTAAGCTCTCCTAATGAAATTTGCTTCATGATTTCTCCTTTGATATCGAACGCTGTGATCTAAAATCCTCAGCGAACCGCTTTGTTTTATAGAGAGCATTATATCTGTATTTTAAATTTTATGTTAGAACGATTCTGTAAATTTCATGCCTAATCCTGCAAATTTTCTAAAAAGTTGTATAATTTCACAAAATTTGACTCGGAGAGTGAAATGGCTGATATAAATTTATTAAAAGAGCAGACAAAAGAGTTTTTATTAGATAGATGCGGCGTAAACTGCCTAGAGCGCAGCGACATCGACTCGCTTGACTTTTATATCAGCGATAAAACGCATGATTTTATCAGCGCAGTTTATGAGCCGTCATTATGCATAATACTGCAAGGAGCAAAGGCGATCGGCTTTGGCGATGAGATGTACGGATATGACGAGCAGACCTATGCGCTAGCTTCTACTCATGTGCCGTTAAATGTAAGCCTAAAGGACGCCTCAAAAGAGAAGCCGTATATATCGCTTAGCATTAAATTTAGCCTAGATGAGGTCTATGAAGTGCTAAAAGGCGTGGACATAAAAGAGCAGAGCTTGCAAAAAAGCGAAAAAGGCATATTTTTTGGCGAGATAACGGATGAGATTTTAGAGCCTGTTTTGAGGTTTGTTTGGTTGCTAGAAAAGCCAAAAGATAAGGTCAAATTTCTCTCAGACCTTGCCAAAAAAGAGATACTTTACATGCTCGCAACAAACGATAAAAGTGGTTATTTTTTAAGTAAATTTGCGATGCAAGGTAGCGTTTCAAATAAAATTTCACGAGCTGTAGCAAAGATAAAAAACGAGTTTTCGCAAAAATTAAGCATGAAAGATGTCGCTAGAGAGTGCGATATGAGCGAGTCTTCGCTATATCATAACTTTAAAACCGTAACTTCGCTAAGCCCAGTAGCCTTTCAAAAAAAGATCCGTCTTGAAGAGGCTAAAAACCTGCTAGTAAATAAAAATATCGGCGTTGCGCAGGCTGCATTTGACGTAGGATATGAGAGCGCGTCGCAGTTTAGCCGCGAATACGCAAGGATGTTTGGGATGCCGCCTAAAATTCACAGCGAAATTTTACGCGCGGAAGCTGGCGGATAAAATCAGTCCGTCATAAATCTATTCGTTATATAATTTAAGCTAAAATGAATGGTGAGCTATTTTAAATTTTATTTTAGGATGCGTTTTATGAAATTTTTAGGCAAGATTCGAGTCGGCGCGGCGGCGCTTGGAGCGGTGATGTGTTTTAGTAGCGCGCAGGCGTTTTTTACGATTGATTTTAACGAGCAGTGGTTGCGGCAGGATGCGTATAACCGCGCTATGAATCAAGCAAGAAAAAATTTAAATCCGCCCGATGATTCCGCCTATGTCAAAGACGTTAAGACCGATATACTCTATACGGGCGCGCTGGTGCGAGCGGGAGATCATTTTTTGGATATGGACGGCATAGAGCAGATAGCGCAGCTTTTTCCCGCCGCGCAGCAAGACGAGGGGCAGCGCTTGCTAGTAGAGGGTATAGATAAGCTAAATAGCAGCGTCGAGCAGCTATACGGCATACCCAAAGAAAACGTGGCGACCGGTATCGTGGCGCTGCTAGGAGGCGCTTATGCGGCGTATTTTAATCATCCGATGCCGGACGAGGCCGTAAAGCCCGCATTTTTGCAGATCGCCGAGTTTTTGCGCAAAAAACCGGAGCTGTTTGAGGGAAAAGCTACGGAAATGATGAACTCGTATCAGATATCTATGGGGCTTGGGTTTTTGCTGATGGCGATGCAGCAGGAGCTACAGCAGCATCCAAATCCCGCGCATGAGGCGGAGCTAAAAGCCGTAGGCAGGCTGGTTTTTAAATCATTGCTAAATGTCGAGCCGGAGCAAATGGATTTTACCGCATCCGGCATAGTCTTTAAGTAGGCGTTTTATTTTTTGCGCGAGCAAGGAGACTGCGCGTAGGCTCGCGTCACCTGCTAGGCGATTTACGGCGCGAAAGCCGTCCTATCGGCGCTTTTGAGCGCGATCAAACATAAAAGCGAGCCTCTTTTTGATATACCCGACTTTTGGCCACGACCGAGCAAATAGCTAAACCGCGCTCAAAGGCCAAATTTAAATAAGCTCGCGCGCCTTGAAAATTCGGCCGATTTTTTATTTTAAAATAGCGTGCGCATTTTTCGGCGTTTTTAAAAGCTTAAAGCCAAAACTACCTTTAAGATTTTACTTATAAATAAACTCTCTTGGATGATAAATTTGTACGCCTTTGGCGTCCGTTTGCGCTGCGGCGATGACGGCGGCGGCGATATTTTGCGCGCTCATCGGGCGGTAATTAGTTAAGATAAATTTCGGCAAAAGCCCAAACAGCCAAATCGTAAAAAGCTCTCCCATACGCACCTGCTCGCGCTCGCTTTTTATCGCAGGCAGCCGCGCTATTTGCAAGCTTTTAAAACCCAGCGCGGCGATCTTTTTCTCTGCCTTGCCCTTTGCGCGCAGATAAAAAAATCTCGACCGCTCGTTTGCGCCCTGCGACGAGATGAGCGCGAAACGTCGAGCGCCTGATGCGATGCCCCATTTTGCGATATTTACGGGATAGCTCACGTCTATTTTATAAAACTGCCCGCGACTGCCGGCTTGCTTCATCGTCGTGCCTAGCGCGCAAAATATCTCGTCTACCTCGCGCGGCGGCATGTTTTTTACGTCGCTAAAATTTACGATCTGCGTCTCTAGCTTTTCGTGGCTAAATTTTAGCTCCCTGCGCGCCCAAACGATGATTTTGTCGTAGTTTTCATTCTCGCAAAGCCCGCGCACTATCTCGCGTCCTACCGCTCCCGTGGCACCTACGACCAAAGCCGTTTTACCC
>CAUQRE010000050.1:0-6678 GCA_963520315.1 uncultured Campylobacter sp.
AAGCACGGCGATCTCATCATCATTGCGGCGCGCCCTGGTATGGGAAAAACTACGATTTGTTTAAATTTGATGAACCACGTGCTGATACGCGGCGGTGGGGTCGTGTTTTTCTCGCTTGAGATGCCAGCCGAGCAAATCATGCTGCGTATGCTAAGCGCCAAAACCTCGATCCCGCTGCAAAACATCATGACTGCCAAAATGGACGACGAAGAGTGGTCGCGCCTAAGTGACGCGTGCGAGGATATGTCTGGTCGCAAGCTTTTCGTCTATGATAGCGGCTACGTAAACATCCACCAGATCCGCACGCAGATGCGCAAGCTCAAGTCCTCGCACCCCGAGATCACGCTGTGCGTCATCGACTACATCGGCCTCATGATGGCGACGTCAAATTTTTCCGATCGCCACCTACAGATCGCCGAAATCTCGCGCGGACTAAAGCTGCTAGCGCGCGAGCTAGACATGCCTATCATCGCGCTTAGCCAGCTAAACCGCAGCCTAGAGTCCCGTGCCAACAAACGCCCGATGCTAAGCGACCTGCGCGAATCAGGCGCCATCGAGCAAGACGCCGACATGATACTTTTCGTGTACCGCGACGAGGTTTACCGCGAGCAGGAGGAGAAAGAGGCCGAGAAAAAGGCGCACGCTGAGGGCAAGGAGTACGTGCGTAAATTTGTGCCAAACAAGATCGAAGAGGACGCCGAAATCATCGTGGGTAAGAACCGAAACGGCCCGGTCGGAACTGTCGAAGTGATATTTCAGAAGGAATTTACGCGCTTTGTCGACAAGAGCTTTGGCGCCGCGCATGTGGCGGAGTTTAACCCAAACGCCTAAAATGCGAAGCCTAAAGCCAAAATTTGCAAAAGCCGCAGCGAAAATCTATCTTTGAAAATGCGCGCGAGGTTTATGTATTTTGCCTTGCGTGCGCGCTCGTTTTTGCGCTAAATTTGGGCTTTAGCTACTATAAATTTAGCGAATTTAAAGCCCAAAACGGCGTTATCTTACAAGCTAAAATTTTACAAAACTACGGAAAAACGAACGCAAAAGGCAAAATTTACCGCGTTTTAAAGTTAAAAACGCAGGATTTTAGCTTTTATACGACGACTCAGGCAGACTTTGACGCGGGAGCGAATGAGCAAATTTTAATCGGCGCCGAAAACAAAAACGTCAAATTTAAAGAGTATCTAAGCGGCTCGTTTTATATGCCTAGCTACGGTATCATAGAGCTTCGCTACGCCACGAGCGAGGAGCTAATTTACGATAGAATTTTTGAGTTTATCGCCGAGCAACACGAAAGCGAAAAAATGACCGAGCTTTTTACGGCGCTGTTTCTGGCCGCACCCGTGGGCAAGGAGCTTAGAACGGACGTAAATTTCTACGGCGTAGCGCATCTCATCGCGATTTCCGGTTATCATTTGGGGCTTATTTTTGGTTTTTTGTATTTTATCATGCGTCCGATTTACCGCTATTTTCAGGCGCGATATTTTCCGTATCGAAACGCCAAATTTGACCTTAGCGCGGCGATCTTTGCGATTTTGTTTTGTTATCTCGCGCTGATTAGCTTCGTGCCGTCCTTTTTACGGGCGTTTTTGATGAGCTTGCTGGCTCTGTTTTTGCTCGCTAGAAACGTGCGCATAGTGAGCTTTGAGCTACTTTTTACGGTGATTTGCGCCGCTGTAGCGCTGATGCCGAGCCTGCTTTTTAGCGTTGGATTTTACTTTTCGTGCATGGGCGTGTTTTATATATATCTCTATCTGCGGCACTTTGGCGAGCGGTTTTCAAATTTTACAAACGCTATCTTGCTAAATTTTTGGGTATTTTCGGCGATGATTTTGCCCGTGGTTTACTTTTTCCCGCTCGTTAGCGCCCAGCAGCTAGCCGTCTTGCCGCTCACGCCGCTTTTTAGTTTGTTTTACCCGATTAGCGCGCTTTTGCATACGTTTGGCGCTGGCGGCGCGCTTGATGAATATTTGCTAGAATTTCTCTCGTGGCGCGCAAAGGGTGTAAATTTGAGCGTACCGTTTTGGCTGTTTTTGCTTTACAACGCGCTGAGTTTAGCAAGCGTAAAAAGCAAAATTTTAGCCGCCGTTATCGTGCCGCTAAATTTACTTTGCTTTGCCGCGCTTTTTTAAGCTTCTTTGTCGCTCTCGCCCGCTTTTTCCAGATATGCGCACAGCTTTACGCCGTAAAGAAAGATGATCCACGACACGTAAATCCACACGAAAAAGAGCAGCACCACCGAAAATGAGCCGTAGATACTGAGGTAGGTTTTGTTGTTTGCGGCGTAAAAGACGAAGATATTTTTACCTAGATACCAGATGAGTGAGGCCACAAACGAGCTAAAAAGCGCGTTTTTTAGGGCGATTTGGCGGTTTATCGAGATGAGATAGGTCACGCAAAATATCGCCCAAATGATGAGGTACGGAAAGATACTTATAAAATTTATCCACTTCGTATAGTCGCTGGAGTTTAGTATATCCTGAAATAAATTTGAGAGATAAAAACTAAGCCCAAGCCCCAAGGGAGCTAGCGTTATGAGCGTCCAATAAGCACTCAGCGAGTTCCAAAATTTGCGGCTTTGCGTGTGCATGATGCGGTTGATGACGTATTCGTAATCGGCAAAAAACATGATCGAAGTAAAGATAATAGCGCCAAGTCCGAGGATGCCTAGGCTTGAGCTGTTTTGCAAAAAGGTCTCGATGTAGTTTGAGATCGCGTCTTGGTTTGAGGGTAGCAGCTGGGCGAATATAAACTCCTTGATCTTGGCGTAATAGACGCTAAAGCTTGGCATCTGCGTAAAGAGCGAGAGCGAGATGAGCAGCACCGGGATGATGGAGAGCATCGTGTGAAAGCTCAGGCTTGATGCGTAGTGCAGTAGCTGTTTGTCCTTGATCTTTAGCATCGCCGTGAGCCAAATTTTAAGCGTCTGTTTTATCTTTTCAAGTTTTTGCGGGGTCATCTTAAATCCTTAAATTTGAGGTATTTTACTTTAAAATTTTTGAAATTTCGGTTAGATAAAATTTTATTTATTTTGCGTTTTGCGATACGGCGGTCTTTATGATTATGGGGTTAAATTTGACTGCATTTTGGGTGATAACGGCGTCAAATTTAAAGTGGTCTGCGATTTTAAATTCGGATTTACGGCGGAGAGGTTAAAATCGGCTAAATTCGGTGTAATAATTTTGTCAAATTTGAAGTAATGAGAGTTTACATTTAGCTTTGCGGTAAGGCTTCTTTTATCATCTTTTTTATCTCGGACAAGCTTTGTTCTTCGTCAGCCACGAGTTCACGCATTTTAAAACCGGCTTCAATGATGGCGTAGAGCTCAGGCTTAGTGGTTTTCCATCTTTGTAGCGTTCTAGTGGTTATCTTTAAAATTCTGGCTTTGTCTTGTTGGCTGTATTTCATAGCGCAAGTTTAGCTTTTATAAATTTAATAGCAAATTGCGACATATATTCGTAAATTTATAATAAATTTAGAAATAATGTCGTAAAATCGTATAATTTAATTTTTAAAATAACACAAAAAGGGACTTAGGTTGAATTACTCGGAGATTGGTTTTAGTTTTATAGCATCTGTTTTTGGCGGCCGAGTTGTTTGGTTTTTAGCCGGTGTTTTTGGAGTTGAGAGCGAAACAATAAAATGGATGTTAGCGGCTGTTGGATTTATAGTCGCTTTTTGTATTTTTGCTTTCGGTTCAAAGTGTGAATCTTGTGGAAAGTTATTTTCAACAGTTGAGATCGGTAGTGAAATTTTAGATCAAAAGATTATGCAAGGCACCAAAAAAGGTAAATACAAAAACGGCAATACAAGAACGCTAAAGGCTATATACGAGGTGACGAAAGTTAAGGTATTTAAAGAATGTGTCAATTGTGGATTTAAAAGCACTGAAATACAAACAGATAAAAAAGAAATTTAATTAAAAGGAGAAAAAATGAGTAAAATAAAAATGTGTGCCGTTTTGGCTGCTGGATTATTTGTCGTTGGATGTGGCGACGATAGCTATAACTGTGATAATGATGTTGCTACTATCGAGGCTATAAAGCTTGAAGCCTACGAAAAAATGTATAATAAATTTGATCCTAGACTGGATAAAATCATAGATGACTCTATGTCTTTGATTAAAATCAACTCAAGAGAAATCGTGAATATTAATGATAAAACCAAACGCTCCACTTGTAAGGCTAAATACACGGTAGAAAATCCGAAAAATGAAAACGAATTTAAAATCATGGCTAGAGTAGTACTCGTAATGGAAAAACTCTTTAAGACCAATGGAATGTTTTTATCTATAAAAGATCAAAATATGAAAAATGATATTTTTAAAGAGATAGAAAGCGATCTACAAAGGCGTAAAGACGAGCTTAGTAAGAGTATCTATGATAATCCCGATACCAGCCAAGAAACGATAACCTATGATGTGTATGATAACGGAAGGGGCGATAGCTTTGTTGAGGTGGCGCAGTGAAAGCAAAAGCGATAGTGATGTCCATCTATGAGCCAAGCTCCGGGATGTTAGTGTCGGGTGAGAAAAATATAATTCATAGAAGGCATAAATTTTTAAAGGAATTTAAGAAAATATATGTGTATTGCCCGGATACAGCCAAAATAGTCGGAGAGCTTGAAGTAGGTGGAATTCTACACTCCGATAGGGATAGTATATGGGAAGCTACAAGTGATGGCTCTTGTATAAGTAAAAGCCGGTTTTATGACTATTATGATAACGAAATGGTATATGCTATAAAAATTAAAAGAGCAATCAAATACGAACCATCCAAAGATCTATTTGAAATAGATCCGAATTTTAGAGCACCGCAACAATTTTATTATATAAATTAAAAAAAGTAAAATTAAAAATCTAAGCATAAGTGTTATTGAAGTTTTTGCGACCGAGGCTAACCAAACAAGTTGCCGCGGAAGCAAAAACGAAATTTATTTCTCAAAGAAAGTACCAGCACAAGAAAACGCTAACGAGACAATGCTTTTTACAGCCCCATCTTAAACGGATTTAGGATATTGTTCGGATCAAACGCCTTTTTGATACTTCTAAAAAGCTCCATCTCAGCAGGCGTAAAGGCAAGGGGCATAAACTCGGCCTTGCTGATACCGATGCCGTGCTCACCGCTAAGCGTGCCGCCAAGCTCCACCGCAATCTTAAAAATTTCCTCGATCGCCTTGTGTCCGCTCTCTACCTGCACCGGGTCGGTTTTGTCCACTACCATGACGTTGGTGTGTACGTTGCCATCGCCCGTGTGGCCAAAGCACGGCACCTGCACGCCGTATTTTTCAGCGACGCCGCCGATACGCTCTAGCAGCTCGGGTAGCTTTGAGCGCGGCACGGTGATGTCCTCGTTTAGCTTTAAATTTCCGTAGATATTTATCGCCTGTGAGCAGTTGCGGCGGGCGAACCAGATGTCGTTTCGCTCGCTCTCGTCCTTAGCGCGTCTAAATTCGCTAGCGCCGTTTTCTCTAAACACTCGCTCTATCGTAGCGAGATCCTGCTCTAGCCCGTCTAAAACGTCGCCGTCAACGTCAGTGATGAGCAAAGCGCCTGCATCTTGCGGTAGGCCTTTATTAAATTTAGTCTCGACCGCGCGTATGCAAAGCGCGTCTAAAAACTCCATGGCTACAGGCGTCACGCCTGCCGCCATCGTCTTATAAACGGCATTCATCGCGGCATTTACGCTAGGGAAAATTCCCATCGCCGTTTTTCTAAATTTAGGCTTTGCGATGAGTTTTAGCGTGATCTCGGTTATTACCGCTAGCGTGCCCTCGCTGGCGATTAAAATGCCTGCGATATTGTATCCCGCGACGTCTTTTATCGTGCGTTTGCCCGCCCTTATGACCTCGCCGCTTGGCAGCACGGCTCGCAGCGCCATGACGTAGTCTTTGGTGATGCCGTATTTTGCCGCGCGCATGCCGCCTGCGTTTTCGCTGACGTTGCCGCCTAGCGTCGAGTAGTCCTGACTGGCGGGATCGGGCGGATAGAAAAGGCCTAATTTCTCGGCTTCGCGCTGCAAATTTATATTTATGCCTCCGGGCTGCACGACGGCGACCATGTTTTGCATGTCGATTTCTAGGATTTTATTCATGTGCTTTTCAAATGCAAGCACCACGCCGCCCTCGTGCGCTAGCGCCCCGCCCGTAAAGCCGCTGCCCGCACCCCTAGGAACGATTTTGACCCCGTTTTCGTTGCAGTATTTTAAAATCTCGCTAACGTCTTTTTCGTGGCGCGGGAAAAGCACGCCGTCGGGCAGATGGCGCTTTTTCGTCGCGTCGTAGCAGTAGGCGATCCTGTGCGCGTCGTCGAAGTAGGCGTTGTCCGCGCCTAGTAAATTTACGAAAAATTTAGCGTGTTTATCAAGCATCATTTTTCTTTTAAAAGAGCTTTGTAGTGGCGGTCAAAGTCGCTGATTTGCTCCGAGCCCCATTTCCAAAATACCGTATCGATGTCCTTGACGCGAGTGTAAAAAGGCAGCTGGTAGTATTTGACCGCGCCGCTTTGGAAGCGTTTTAGCGGCTCGAAACTCTGGCAGTCGGCAAAAAGCGCTTCGTTATTCATAGCGATAAATATTAGCCCAGCAGCGCTTTGGTTGCACATTTTGCGAAAGTCGTCGCGGCTAGGGTTTGGCTTATACTCGTAGCTTAGATACGAGCCCACGATGTCCGGGTGGATGAAGG
>CAUQRE010000051.1:0-6646 GCA_963520315.1 uncultured Campylobacter sp.
ATAGTGAGCCGTGTTGCAAGCTATGCAGATGGCCTCGCAGCCGGCGTTTTTTAGCCTAGTCGCGGACTCTTTCATAAAAGGAAACGGATCCTCGCCTCCGTGCAGGATATACGCCGTGCGGTCCGGGATCTGCGGATAGTTGTCGATGACGATAGAGATATTGTCTTGATCTTTTGAGGCGTCTGTGAGTTCTACGATCTTAGCGTATAGATCTATCGTAGCTAGCGGTCCCATACCGCCTAAAATTCCGATTCGTTTCATGAAAAAGTCCTTAAATTTAAAAAGCCGAGAGCGAAGTCTCGGCTAAATTTAGCTCTAGCTATTAAAGAAGAATAGGAGCTACCACAAATCCTAATGCAACCGAAAGTGCAACCATGATGGTTCCCGGAACGATAAAACTGTGATTTATAACAAATTTACCGACCCTAGTCGTTCCAGTATCGTCCATGGCGATAGCGCCCAAAGTCGTAGGATACGTAGGAAGTACGAATAATCCTGAAACGGCAGCAAATGAAGCAACCAATATCCAAGCGTTTTGAGCATTCTCAGGGCCGGTCATACCCATAGCAGCAGCGACTGCAGGCATCATAACCTTCGTAGTTGCAGCCTGCGAATATAGCAAGCAGCTTAGGAAATATAGAGCGATAGCGAGTACGAAAGGATACTTAACGACGACGTTTTTTGCAATATCGGTAATTTGCCCCAAGTGTCCTTGCACAAAAACGGTACCCAGCCATGCTATACCCAGGACGCAGATGCATGCGTTCATACCGCTTTGGAAAGTACTGGTCGAAAGAAGCTTGCTAGTATCCACCTTGCAAAGTACGACGATAAGAAATCCGATAGTAAGCATAAATGTCATAATAGCGCCATCTCTATCGAGAGTTAAAACCTTACTTGGCTTTTCTTTATCTTCAACATATTTTGCACCCGTAGCATCGTCTATGCTAACTTTAACATTGGGCATTGAAGCGATTTGCTGAAATTTTTCAGGGGCTTTAGCTTCATAGACTTTTTCATATCCTACGACATAGCTTGGTTTTATGATGCCAACATTTTTAGAAATAGCAAGAGCGTAGAACACTACCGCAAGAACTCCTATAGCAAAGATTGCTACTGAACGTTTCGCATACGGCGGTAACTCTTTATGTCCCGATTCGCCTTTGACATCGGAAACCAAACCCTGGGCTAGTCTTTGTTGGTATATAGGATCTTTTGAGAGGTCTAGATCATAAAATTTATTTACGATAAATGCAGTAATCAGCATAGCTATAAAAGTCGTAGAAATACAGATAAAAAGTAACATCGGATAGCTTACACCCAGTTTTTCCATTACGCCAGTCATAGCGACAAATGCTGCCGCTACTGGGCTAGCGGTAATGGCCACCTGAGACGAAACCACTGAAAGCGCAAGAGGCGCGCTAGGTTTTATATTTTGCCCCTTTGCAACGTCTACGATAACAGGTATCATAGAAAATGCCGTGTGTCCGGTGCCTGCAAAAATAGTAAGCAAATATGTAACGATAGGTGCTAAATAGTTGATTTGCTTTGGGTTTTTACGCAAAATTTTCTCTGCTTGCTGAACAAGCCAATCAAGGCCGCCCGCAACTTGCATAGCGGAAATCGCAGAGATAACCGATGCGATAATTAAAATAACGTCGGTTGGGATATGTTTCATCTCCGTTTTCATTCCCAAGACGAGCGTCAAAACAATAACGCCTACGCCACCGGCGTAACCGATACCCATACCGCCCAGCTTAACGCCTAGGTAGATGCCTCCAAGTAGGACTATGAACTGCAAAATCAGCATAATATCCATAGAAAAACTCCTTTAAGTAAATTTAACTTATAAATTTAAAAACGCCGAAAGATCGCTCTCTCGGCGCGCGAATGCCTAAATTTATTTACCCATATGAGGGTTTAGCATATTTTTAGGCTCTAAGATTTTGTCGATTTCCTCTTTTTTGAGGTAGCCTCTCTCCAAGCAGATATCGCCTACGGCTTTGCCGGTTTGCAACGCTTCTTTAGCGATGCTTGCGGACTTTTCGTAGCCGATGTACGGGTTAAACGCAGTTACGATACCGACTGAGCCGAGTACTGATTTTAGGCATGCCTCAGGATTTGCGGTTAGTTTTCTAACGGCTTTTTCGGCTAGGTTTTTCATCGCGTTTTCAAGGATAAAGATAGAGTTAAATAGCGCGTAAGCGATACCTGGCTCAAACGCGTTTAGCTCAAATTCGCCTCTCTCGCTGCAAAGCATGATGGTTACGTCGTTGCCGATTACCTCGTAGCACGCCTCGCCTACGACCTCTGCGATGACCGGATTTACTTTACCAGGCATAATTGAGCTACCTGGTTGCATTTGTGGTAGATTTATCTCGCCAAGACCGCATCTTGGGCCTGAGTTCATTAGTCTTAAATCGTTTGCGATCTTGCTTAATCTAACGGCAGCAGTTTTTAGCGCGCCGCTAACGTGAACGAAATCTGCGGTATCTTGCGTAGCCGCGATAAAATCATCGGCAGGTTTAAAGTTTACGCCTGTGATTTGGCTCAAAATTTTATGAACAGCTGCTTTGTAATCAGGATGGCAGTTGATGCCCGTTCCGATCGCGGTTGCGCCCATGTTTAGCACAGCCATAGACTCTCTTGCGGCGGTGATTTTTTCGATATCGCTTTTGATGTAGCTTGCAAATGCGTTAAACGTGTTGCCAAGCGTAGTAGGAACAGCGTCCTCTAGCTCGGTTCTACCCATTTTGATGATATCTTTAAAGTCTTTTGCCTTGGCTTCCAGCTCGTTTTTAAGTAGCTCCATAGCCTTTAAAAGATCGGTTAGTTTAGCGTATGTAGCGACTTTGATCGAGCTTGGATAAGTGTCGTTGGTGCTTTGGCCTAAATTCGTATGGTCGTTTGGATGCAGATACTGATACTCGCCTTTTTTGTGTCCTAGGCTCTCAAGCGCGACGTTTGTTATAACTTCGTTCGCATTCATATTGGTGCTAGTTCCCGCACCGCCTTGGATCATATCTACTACGAATTGATCTAAATATTTACCCGCGATCAGCTCGTCGCACGCTTTTGCGATGGCGTCGGCTTTTTGCGCGTCTAGAACTCCGACTTCTTTGTTGGCTAAGGCCGCAGCCTTTTTGATTTGAGCAAATGCCTTAACGAAATACGGATAATCTTTAAGCGGTCGTCCGCTCATGTGGAAATTCTCAAGCGCCCTAAACGTTTGCACTCCGTAATATACGTCGTCGGCTATCTCTAGCTCGCCTATGAAGTCGTGTTCTCTTCTGGTTCCCATATCGGTTCTCCTTGTGATGAAATTGAATAATGAAACTATAGCGCAATTAAACTGATTTTTAAATTAAGATTTTAATTTTTTATTTATTTTTTTATTACGAATTTATCATTTTTTTAAGCTTTATTTTATACTAAAAGCGCTAGTTATGTCCGAAAAAACGCGGATATGCATAAATTTTGATATTAAATCGGTCTTAAGCTAAAATAGCTATATAGACTTTCAAATATCAAAAATTTGTAAGATATTTTCGTTTTATTTTATCATTGAGACCATTTTTTATTAATAAACTTAAGAAAAGATACTAATATTATCCTATAAATTTAAGCTAGTATTTATTTAAATTTACACGCGCATTGTCGCGCCGAACCAAAAAGAGATAAATTTAATGTTAGTTCTAAATATATTTAGATAAAATATCCCAAAAATTTATAAAGGAAAAAGATGCAAACGAGCTTTATGAAGCCTCTAAACACGGCAAAAGCGCTAGGCATGACGTCCGGGATTTTAGTTATTTTAAATTTACTTTCGCAAGAGATGGTTTTACCAAAAAGCCTCTTTGATATCGCAACGAGTGCGCGCGTAGCGATGTTGTTCGTCTCCGTCATCTGCCTTTACGGCGCGATATCAAAGGTAAACAAACTTGCAGGCGGAGGCGTGTTTAAGCTTTACCGCATTTTTATCGCGGTTAGTAGCGCGATGATTTTGCTAAGCTTTAGCGCAAATTATGCCCCCGCTAGCACGCACAAGGTCCTATTTTTCGTCATTTGCGGCACGGCCGTGCTTGCGTTTTTGCTTTGGATAAAGATAAATTTTAAACTCGGCACCGTCACGCAAAACGCCCTATTTTCAGGATACTCGGTGCTTTGCATCGTAGGCACGCTTATCGCCGCGGCGCTAAAGTTTTTGCTTACCAAAGCCCTGCGCGATCCTTATCCTATCGAGCTTGCGGTGCTTGGCATCTACCTAGCGCTAGGGTTTATCTACGTGCTTGCTTGGTCGAGGGTAGATCACGTCGAAAATCGCAATCAAGACTGAGCAGATCCCGTCAAATTCGCATTTCAGATAAATTTAGACGACAAAAGCGAAAAATCGCGCGATTATGCTAAGCTCGTTTAAATTTAAGCAAAGCTAAATTTAAATTCATCGTAAATCCATAAATTTAAACTAGCGACGACTTTAAATTTAAGTCCGCAAAAGCCTAAATTTAACCCAAAACCGTTTGATGCTATCGTTAATTTCAGCTTGTTTTTTAGCACGTTTACTAGCGAAATTGCTTAACTAATGTGGGCTTTTATCTAGCGAAAGGCCGCTCCCTGCGCTCGGGCGCCCAAAATTTAATCAAAAAGTTTTGCCTTTTGGCTTAGAGATTTTATATTTCTTCGACGGTCGCGCGTTTTTATCGGCTTGATGCTAAGGCAGCTACGATAACCACCGTTAGAAGTAAAATTTAGTAGACCGCTCAGGCATAAAAGCGCCTCGGTCGCCGAGCGAGGCAAAAATGCAGCTCTAGATACGGCAAAACCGGAGAATTTATAATTTTACAATCGACAAAAATCGCTATGGCTGCGTTTTAAAAGAGGTTTTGCTAAAACTATGCCTTGGATAAAGCGGCGATTAAAACAAAAAAGCGCAAATTTATGTTTTATTTTTTTCATTGACGTAAATTTGAGATTGCGTCGTCTTAGCTCATAAAAAATTTAGGAGTGACTTTAGAATGACAAAATGTTTAAAATTCGGTGCTAATATTTGCGCTACAAAATTTAAGGAGAAAAAATGAGAAAATTTATACTTTTAGGAGCGGCTGCAGCGATGGCTTTTGCTGAAATTACTACGGTGCAAGTTAGTCCCGAGGCGATAAAAAACTACGAGCAAATCGTGGATATCAGAACGCCTTCTGAATGGGCGGAAACGGGCGTGATAAAAGGCGCAAAGACCATCACTTTTAACCCCGCCGACAAAGATAGCTTTTTAAACGAACTAAAAGCCAATCTCGATCTAAAAAAGCCCGTCGCGCTAATTTGCAGGAGCGGGCGCAGAAGCGCTGCCGCGGCTATGGCGATAGATTCGCCGGAACTAAATATAATAAATCTTGACGGCGGTATGAGCAGCCTAATAAATCAAGGCTACGAAACCGCGCCGTATCAAAAATAATCCACAAATTTACTTTATCCGCTAGACTTAAATGCGCTAAATTTTAAGTCTAGCGCAGCTGTTTTACACTCTACTCTCGCGCAAGACGGCGGTAAATTTTGAATTCTCGCCGTTTTTACAAATTTATAAAAAGCATTTAGCGCAAATTTGTCGATTTTTATCAAATTTAGTCCAAATTTATGCTAAAAACAGCCTCGGCTTTAGCTTTAGCAGGCAAACATACGCAGCCAGCGCGCTTTGCTCTCTTATGTAGTTGCGATCTCCGTTTAAATTTAGCCTCTCGATGATACGCTCGCCGTCCTTTGCATAAGCTCCTACAAATACCGTCCCCACGGGCTTTGCATCACTACCGCCATCAGGTCCTGCGATACCGCTGATAGCTAGCGAAAAATCCGATTCGCTCGCCTTTAGCGCGCCTTTTAGCATCGCCATCACGCACTGCTCGCTCACCGCGCCGTAGGTTTGTAAAATTTCATCACTAACGCCCAGCCAGTCGCGCTTTATCTTATTTGCGTAGGTTACTAGCGAGCCGTTAAATGCTGCCGAAACTCCGGCAAAAGCGCCGAATTTTGCCGCCGCAAGTCCCGCAGTGCAAGACTCGGCAAAGGTTAGCTTTAGCCCGCTTGACGTAAGTACGCGCGCTACGTGAGCCGCGACGTCTTCGCCTTCAAAAAATTTGCCCGAAAAGAGATTTTTCGCGCCGTTTATAAAGCCGCCGATTTGACCGAATTTATTCGCTTCTACTCTGATTAACGCCAAATTTGATAAAATTTGAGACGAATAAATTTGCACCTCGTATGTTTTAGCTAGCGGTTCGAGTAGGATTTTCGCGCTCTCCTCGTCAAAGTCTACTAAGTGAAAATATCCAAAATCGCGCTGCATTTTGATCTCTATGGCAGGCAATTTTTGATTTGCGTCGGCTTTTATTAAATTTACGTAAGTTTGGTCTAATTTTACCAAAAAACTCTCGTCGCTAAAGATTTCCGCTCTACTGGGAGCCAGCATCTGAGGGGATTTTAGCTCCAAAACGTCGCCGCTAAGCGTAGCTAAAATTTTAGCCGCGACGGAGTAGTTTTTGCTCGACGCAAATATACAAAGGCCGTCTGAGCGCGCGCAAAGATGCTCGATGATAAACGGCAGCTCCTTGTCACTGCGACTAACGAACCAAAACTCGCCCAACTCGCCGAAATGACG
>CAUQRE010000052.1:0-6643 GCA_963520315.1 uncultured Campylobacter sp.
AGGCGAGCTAGCTAAAACGCACGACGTGAAGCTGCGCATCTGGAACACTCCGGACGTCCTGCGCGCTGGCGTGGCTAGCGGCGATATAAAGGTCACTATGTCGCCCTCAAACGTCGCGGCGAACCTGCGAAACCAGGGGTTAAATTTCGCGATGTTAAATTTACTCACGCTTGGCGTCATGAACGCGATGATAAAGGACGAGAGTATCAAGACGCTAGAGGACTTCGTCGGCAAAAAAATCATAATGCCGTTTAAAAACGATATGCCCGACCTCGTGCTGCGCGCGCTTTGCAAAAAACGCGGTATAGACGCGAGTAAGCTTGATATCACATACACCCAGACGCCGCCTGAAGCTGTTGGGCTGTTTATCCAAAAGGACTACGACGTGCTTATCGTGCCGCAGCCTCTTAGCGAAGCGACGATTTTACGCGGTAAAAAAGCGGGCGTAGCCGTGCATTACGGGCTTGATTTTCCTAAAACTTGGGGCGAGAGCTTTAATGCCAAGCCGTACATCCCGATGGCCGGAATCATCGTAAACGTGGACTACTACGAGGCAAATCGCACGCTTTTTGAAACTCTGCACGCCGATCTAACAAGCGCGCTAAAATGGATCCTGGAAAATAAACAAAGCGCGGCTAAAATCGGCGCCGAGTATCTGCCGGCTCCAGAGCCTGCGCTAGCCGGGGCTTTTGATAAGGCAAATTTAACAGTAACAAAAGCGCATGAGTTGCAAGATGACGTGATGGCGTTTTTTGAGCAAATTTTCGAGTTTAATCCAAAGCTGCTCGGCGGCAAAATGCCCGATAAGAGCCTATTTTTATGATACTTATAGATAACGTCAAAAAAGACCGCGGCGCATTTTTAAAGGTCGCAGACTACCTTTGGGGCGGCTTTAGCGGGCTTGCGACGATAGCGCTTATTATCGCGCTTTGGCAGATCGGCAGCGAGCTGGGAGGGGAGTTTTTGCTCCCCGCGCCCGAGGCGGTTTTCGTGCGGGCTTACGAGCTTTTGGCGGATTATAAAAACAGCGAGATAAACATCACTCTCGTGCGCTCGCTAGTGGGAGTCGGTACGGCCTGTGCTATCGGTATCACGCTGGGGTTAGTTGCGGGCGCTTATAGAAGCTTTGCCGCGTTTTTAAAGCCCGTGATCACGGCGCTGCTTTCTATGCCGCCTATTATTTGGATCGTTTTAGCTATATTTTGGTTCGGATTTGGCGACGAGGGGGAAATTTTAGCCGTAAACGTCGTTTTTACCATCATCATCACGGTTTTGCCGCTTACTTTTGCCAGCTCGATGGTCGGCATGATGAGCGTTAGCGAGGAGCTAAAGGAGATGTTTGACGCCTATAAACTTGGCATTTGCAAAAAGATTCGCCACCTATACGTTCCCCACCTAACTAGCCATATTATCAGCTCTCTAAGCGTTGCCGTAGGTATGGGCGTAAAGATCGTCATCATGGGCGAGCTACTAGGCGCAAACGACGGTATGGGCGCCAAGATCGCTAGCGCTAGAGTGATGCTAGACACCACCGAAGTGATGGCCTACGTCGTGCTTACTATCGCTATCATTATGCTTTTTGAGTATTTGGTTATCGAGCCGCTAAAGATCACGCTAATGCCGTGGAAAAGGTAGTTTGCTATGCTGGAACTTCAAAATTTAGAATACGAAATTTTACGCGACAAGGTCGTGCGCGATTTTAGTTTAAAGGTCGGCGCTGGCGAAGTAGTGACGCTATTTGGCGCGAGCGGCTGCGGTAAAACCACGATCCTGCGCCTGATCTCGGGGCTTATCGATCCGCGTAAGGGAAAAATAATCAATAAATTTAACAAAACGACCTATCTCTTTCAGGAAAATCGCCTGCTCGAGTGGAAAAACGCGCTTGATAACGTGCTACTCGTGATGGATGAGCCTGACGAAAAGGCCGTGCTACAGCTCTTTGCTAGACTTGGCTTAACCGAAAAAGACGCGCTAAAGTATCCAGATGAGCTAAGCGGCGGTATGCGCCAAAGGGTTGCTTTCGTGCGGGCGATCGTGACAAAGCCTGATTTGCTGCTGATGGACGAGCCGTTTTCGGGGCTTGATTATGATATGAAAGAAATCCTGATAGACATCGTCACGCGCCGCGTCGAGGAGGGTATGAGCGTAGTGCTGGTAACTCACGATAGGATGGAGGCGGCTAGGATGTCTAGTAAAATTTGCTTTTTAGCGAGCAAGGGCGCGGTGATCGATCGCGAACTAGAGCTAAACCGCGCCTTTTCGCAGCGGGATTTTGCCTACGCTAGCGGCGTGGTAGACGAAAATTTTAAAGGAAAAATTTATTATGATTAACGACTTTTTTACCCATCCGATGAGAATTTTTTTCCTTACGAGCGCGGTTTGCGCGGTGCTAGGCGGGGCGGTATTTTTTACGCCCGTAGATTTCGTTAGCTGGCATAAATTTATCTTTTTGCACCTTGTCGCGGCCCTTGCGTACGCGGGATTTTTGCTAACGGGGCTAACTGATTGGACGAATTTCGGCGGAGGGCTAAAAAAGCACGCTTACGCGATGTTTTCGTTTTTTGCGGCGAGTTTTGTTAGCGCGTTTTTTAGCCTGTTTGCGGCGCATTTTTTTATGGCGCTTTTTTGGGCGTATCTGGCCGGGCTTTGCGTTTATATGATCTGGCTTGATAGAAACGACGATCAGCTGGGCGTTTTGGCATTTTTACTCGGCATTTTAGGATTTGAGATTTACTATCTGCTTAGCGGCGAGGAGAGATTTTTAAATTTACAAATCCACCTGCACGTTATCGCCATTTTACTTATATCTTTTCGCGTTAGCATGGTGCTTGGCAAAGAGGCTCTAAACCGCGAGCAGGGCATGCAAGACGCTGCCTTTGTGCCAAACTTCGTCTATAAAAACATCGCGATCGTTAGCGTTTGCTCGTTTTTGTTAGTTAGCCTATTTTTTGAGGACAGCAAGGCGGTAAATTTCGCCGCGATAGCCTGCGGTAGCGCGATTTTAGCCAAGCTAAAAGAGTGGCACTACAAAGAGCTTTTGCGTCATAGCTTTGTGATTTACTACTACTTGATGCAGCTTTTGCTGGCTGTGGGTTATATCCTTTACGGCACAAGCGGGATTTTAGGGCTGGGGCTAGAGACAAATATGCTGCACGTCATCGCGCTAAACGGCATTATTTTTAGCATTATGCTTATCTTTAACATCGCGGGTCTGCGCCACAGCGGGCAAGAGCTTGAGTTTTTACGCCTTAGCAAGATCGCCTTCGCGCTTGTTATTGCCGCGGGCGTTTGCAGAGGTTTTTTAGCTTACGTTTGGAGCGGGTTTTATATCCATCTGCCCGCAACCCTCATCGCCGTAGCCTTCGCGCTTTGGTTTACCGATTTTTATAAAATATTTAAAGATAACGAGTTTAGCGACGATCCGGAATAGGTTTATTTTACGGATTAAATTCGGCTTATTTTAGCGCCGTAGAATTTTGCCTAAATAATGCCGAATTTAACCCTCCGTATAAAATAAATCGCCGTATTTGTTTTGCAAAGCCGTATTGTATTTTGCGGCCTTTTCGAGCAATTAAATCGACAAACGAAAAAGTAAAATTTTACGCATAGAATTCCTCTAAATTTTCGCGTTATCATAGCCGTTAAAACCGAAAATTTATATTAACTTCGCTAAAATCGTTTTTTAGCGACGAAAATACGAAAGGAACGGCCGTGGCGCTACGAAACACTCTGCACTATCTGCTTTTAAGCGAATATCTAAATCCGCAAACGCTACAAAAACTAAACAAAGAACAAAGTAAATATAAAAACGCCTACGAAACGACGCCGGATAAATTTACCGATGATTTTTGGCATTATTTAAAGCAAATGAAAAGCGTTTCGGAGCTTGCAAAAAGCGGAAATAAAAGGAAATTAAGTATCGAAATTTACGGCGGGATTTTCGAACTGGACGAGATTTCAAATCTGATAATAAAACAAAACCCGAATTTACAAACTAGCGATTTTCGTCAAAGTCAAAATCAAAAAGCCACGACTTATTTTATAAAATTTACGGGCGATTTGTCTGTCAAAAATAAAGAGGAAAAAGTTAAACTAAGCACGCTCGTTAGCGAACCCTATTTTAGCGAGCGAGATACTAAAAAATTAGAGCCCGTATGCGGCGAAAGTAGCGGATTTAACGTTGATTTAAATAGCGTATTTTTATCCACCGCGCCTTGGGCGACGGCAAATTTTAGCAAACCGCAAAATTTAGATTATAAAAATTTCGAAGCTCTAAAAGATAGCATAAAAGCCCGGATAGAAGCGCTAGGCAAAAACGAACGAAGTCTGAGCGAAATGGTAAAATTTATCCACGGCGAGTTTAAAAAGCAGTTAAATTCGCCGCTAGTAAGCGACGATATTCGCGTAAATATCTGCCTAGAAAGCGGCGTAAAAAACAGCAGCGACTTGCTTAATAGCTTTTATTTGGGCGAGATTAGTCTAGCTCTAAAAGAGGGCTTAAATAATAAAAATTTACAAACGATTTTTGACGAAACGGGCGAAAACGATATAAAAATAGGGCGCGTAGATATGAGAGATAGCGCGAATTTTGATACCGTTTTTTCGATGCTAGAACCCAAAAACTATTCGCTAGGCGCGTTTGCTAGCGAATATATGCTAATTTACTCGCAACAAATCGCCGTAAATAATATAATGAAGCTTTTTAACGAGAAAAAAGGCGGCATTTATAGCGTAAACGGGCCTCCGGGCACGGGCAAAACGACGCTCTTAAAAGACGTGGTCGCAGGCGTGATCGTGGAGCGAGCAAAGGTTTTATCTACGCTAAAAGAAGACGAAATTTTCGAGCGCGGCGTTAAGCTAGACGGTAGCCAGTATCCCGACTTTTATCCGCTAAATCCCAAGCTAAAAGGCTTTGAGATCGTCGTGGCTTCGTGCAATAATAAAGCCGTAGAAAACATAAGCGCGGAGTTGCCTAAGCTTGATAGCGTAGATAAGGCGTATCTGGGCGAGCTTGATTATTTTAGGATGCAGGCTACGAGGCTGCTATCGGCGGGCGCCTGGGTAGAGTGCCAAAAAAGCCAAATTTCGCAGCCTGCCTGGGGGCTAATCTGCGCCACGCTAGGCAATAGCGGCAACGTAAGCGATTTTAAAGAAAACTGCCTAAACGACTTTTTTATCAGTCAAAACCATCCGGAATTCGACGTTTTAAAAACGCAAGGCGCGATAACGAGCTTTAACGATAAATTTAAGGTCGACGGGCTCGTAAATTTACTCAAATTCGGCAAACAAAGCTATGATTTTAAACTAGCGCAAAAAGAATTTAACGAAGCGCTAAATACCGTAAATACGCTACTAGCGCTACTAAATTTCTCTACTCAAAAGTCGCTAAGCGCGCAGCAGAGTAAAGAAGAGCGCGAAAATAGCTCGCCTTTTATGGCGGAAAACGGTATAAAAACCGCCGTCGCGCAGGCTAGGATAAACGTCTTTATAAAAGCGTTAAATTTACATAAAGCCGCTATCTGGTCGCAAAAGACGAAATCGGGCGCAAATTTGGCGGCGTTTTGCGATCTGGGTAAATTTAAAAAGAAAGAGCAGGCAAGGGAAATTTTAAAATCGCTATTTTTCGTCGTTCCCGTCATTAGCTCGACGTTTGCCTCTTTTGGGCGGTTTTTTAGCGATTTTGGCGAAAACGATATCGGGCTTTTACTAGTAGACGAGTCGGGTCAGGCAAATATCTCAAACGCCGTAGGCGCGCTATATTGCTCCAAAACGGCGGTAATAGTAGGCGACCCGTTGCAACTAGAACCGGTAGTAACTCTTCCCGAAAATTTAAACGACGTGCTGCTTGGCTATACCGGGGCGTCTAGGGAGTTTAACGTAGCGACAACTTCGCTGCAAGCGTGCGCGGATAAAACTCAAAAAATAGGCGCTTATATCGGTCAAACCTGGGTCGGCTCGCCGCTCATCGTGCATAGACGCTGCGATAATCCTATGTTTAACGTCGCAAACGAGACGACGTACGACGGCGCTATGGTCTGGGGTAAAGGCAAAAATAAAAACTCGCTCGCCAAAGCGGCAAGCTGCTGGATAGATATAAAAACGAGCGTTTGGAGCGGCAACGGCAGCGAGGCTGAGCTGGCGGCGGCGGATCAAATTTACGAATCGCTAAAAACGCTAATCGGCGCAAACGCGAGCGAACATATAAAAATCATAACGCCGTTTACCGACGTCGTAAAGCAAAGCGCGGCCTTGCAAAAACAAGGCAAGATACGAATCAGGGCAAACACCATCCACACCATGCAAGGTCAAGAAGCCAAAGTCGTTATCTTTATCCTAGGCGGAGCTAGCGCGGGCGCAAGGGCATGGGCGTCGGCAAAGCCGAATTTACTAAACGTAGCTCTAACGCGCGCCAAAGAGTATATCTATATCGTCGGCGACAAGGACGCATGGGGCGGATTAAACTATTTTAGCGTTGCGGCTAGAGAAATTTAAACGAAATAGCGGTAAAATTATAATTTAAAATTTAAAGGAGCCAAAATGTCAAATATCTTAATCATAGGCGCAGGCGGCGTGAGCCAAGTCGCGACTGTAAAATGCGCGATGAACGCGGACGTTTTTAGCAAGATCACCCTTGCTAGCCGCA
>CAUQRE010000053.1:0-6594 GCA_963520315.1 uncultured Campylobacter sp.
TGCTATATCTGCTACGCTGCCCCCAAAACAAAAGGCCGTGCTAATGGCTAAAAGTATGAGCTTTTTTACCACGATTTGCCCTTATTTAGAGCTACGAATTCGTCGTATGTGAGCGGCGTAACTTTATCTTTTTCTACCAAAAATCGCTTTGGATTATCGCCGCTAAATTTGATATTTTGCTCGCCGATTTCTAAATTTACCTCGCCGTGGCCGGTAACGACGAGTTGCTTTTTACCTATCTCGATAGCGACCGGATTTGAAGCGTTTAGCGAGCGTTTTTTATTATCGTCCAAATTTATCACGCCGAGCCAAACTTTTCTGCGCGGAACGACTTTTATCTCGCTAAGTCCGTTTAGCTGATAAACGTCGCCGCTTTTAGGCGTAGATGAAGTGGTAGCGGTTATATTTTGCTCGGTTTTATTTGATATTTCGGTAGGCTGCAAATTTTGACCCGTATTTTGCTCTATAGGTTTTGGTTGCGCGATCGTCGCGACGGTTACGTTTATCTCCGGTAGAGGTTGCGAGGCGTTAGGTATCGCTAAATTTGAGATGTTTTCTTCGCTATTGCTAAGCTCGTCCTGTGCCTTTGGAGAGGAGGATACGCTGACCGTGATATTTGCATCTTTAATGGCGTCTAGGTTTTTGGCGGCTTGCCGCACGGTCGTCGCATCGGAGTAAGTCACGCTTTTATTTTTGTCTTCAAAGAGTCTTGAAAGATCGCCGATATATTTTTGAGGCTCGAAAAAATATACTAATGCGCCGATTGCACAAATGGTAACGATGCCGCTTAGCATACCGCCGTAAGAGGATTTTTCGCTTGCGGTATAGGCCGGTATTTTAGGCGATATGGTTATGGTTTTATGCTTTAGCTCGCTCTCGTGCTCGGCCATAAAAGCATCATGCTCGCTCATCCATTGCGTAAAGTCTATATCTAGCTCGCGCTCTAGAATTTTAATAAAGCCTTTAACGTTAAAGCGCGCTAATTTCTCAAAATTTTTATCGGCGATGTAGCCTAGGTATTCCGCTTCGATATGAGTTCTTCTAGCGACTTCGCTAAGCCCCAGTTCTTTTAGCAAACTTATGTCATTCATTTATAATCCTATCGCAAAGTATGGCAAACGCAGCCGAGACGTTTAGGCTGTCCCAGTCGTTTTTCATTTTTATTCCTACTATTTCGTCGCTTTTGGCGAGGACTTTTTTGTGCAAACCTTCGCCCTCACTGCCCATCACAAGCGCTACTTTTTGATTAAATTTGACCTCGTGGGCATTTTTGCCACCGCTTGCCGTGGCGTAAATTTTAAAACCGACTTGTTTTAGCTCGTTTAGCAGGCTAAGTCCGTCTTCTACAAGAGCGATATTTGCCTCATAGGCCGCTGCACTACTAGCTCGCAGGACGCCTTCCATTGCTAAATTTTTAGCGATGACGACGATGCCTCCGCAGCCCAGCGCATGCGCCGTTCGGACGATGGCTCCGATGTTTCCCACATCGCTAAGTCCGTATAAGATCGCTATAAAATTTTGTTTTTTTATCTCGTCGATACTCTTAAACTTAAACTCCTCAACTTCGGCTAAAAAGCCTTGGTGATTACCGCCGTGTGCGAGAGCTTGGGCTTTTTGATTATCCACGCGTTTTATCGGCGCGCCGACGCCTACGATCTGCGAAAATAGCGCCTTGTCGCACTCCTTGGCGAGATAGATCGTTTTGACGTTTTTTTTATAGTTTTTTATGATGTGCAAAAATAGCTGTTTACCGTATATTATCATCGCCTGATAATAGCTAAAAATCGGTAAAATTTAGCTAAATTTTTAGATAATTTCGCCCTTTGCTAAGTCCGTATGCGATTTTAGCGAGCAAGTTCGGAGTAAATTTCTTTGGCGTTTCGACCTGTGATTTTGGCTAGCAGTTTAGACTTGGCTTTTGGTGAAATTTCAAGTTCTAAAATATCGTTTTGAGTGATTTTTTCTGAGGTAAAATTTGGATTTTTTTGCACCACGACGCACCACTCACCGCTTAGATTCGACTCTTGTAGCTTTTTTGCCAGCTTGCTTGCCGCAGCTCTAAATTTGGTTTCAAATTTTTTCGTCGCCTCTTTTATGGCAAAAATTTCTCTATCCGGCTCAAGTTTAGCGAAGTCTAAAATGAGCGAAAGTATACGTTTTGGGCTTTCGTAGATGACTGCGGGAAACGGCGAATTTAGCGCATTTTGCACCGCTGCGGCTCGCTCTTTGCCGTTATTGGGCAAAAATCCTAGAAAGCAAAATTCTTTTTCGCAAAGACCGCTTGCGACGACGGCCAAAAGCGCTGCGTTTGATCCGCTTAGCACTTCGTATGCGATGTCGTTTTTTATCGCGAAATTTACGAGCGCAGCTCCCGGATCACTGATGCCCGGCATTCCCGCATCGCTTAAAAACGCGACGTTTTTATCAAAAATCTCAAGCTCGATTTTGGATAAAATTTCATCTTCGTTATGCGTGTGTAGCGGAATAAAATTTTGGATGTTTATATTTGCATCAAAACGCGTATTTAGCAGGTTTATGAGAGATTTTGCGACTCTGGTATCTTCGCAAAAGAGTATCTCGCATTCGCGCAAAACACTCAAAGCGCGAAGCGAGATATCGCTTAAATTTCCTATCGGGGTAGGAACGAAATATAGCAAAGGATTATTTTAAGTTATATTTTTTCTTAAATTTATCGACGCGGCCCGCGCTATCTACGATCTTTTCGCTACCCGTGAAAAACGGATGGCACTCTGAGCAGATGTCCACTCTGATCTCGTTTTTGTTTGACTTCGTAGTGAAGGTGTTGCCGCAAGCGCAAGTTACTTTGCACTCAACAAATTCCGGATGAATTTCTTTTTTCATCATTTTATCCTTTTATCGTCTGATTTTTTAATTTTCATTTAAAGTAAGGCGAGATTATACAAAAAACTTCGTAAAAAATCAAATTTAAATCAAAATTTTAGCCGCTATGCCTAAAATCGCCGTTTGCGAGCGCAAAATATTTTTCGCTCTCAGCCCGTATTTTTTTGTGACCGCCTCTCGCTCGCTCCGGCTAAATCCGCCCTCGGGGCCGATCGCTAAAATTTCCTTGCCCGCGTAGCCGTCTAGGTTTTCGCCTTCAAAGTCGATAAGAGCGACGTTTGGATAAAATTTGGCTAATTCGTCTAAGCTTTTGTAAATTTCAAATTTCATCAAATCGTTTCGTCCGCACTGCTCGCACGAGCTTATCAAAATGCGCTCTAGCCGCGAAAAATCGAGCTTAAAGTTTTTTTGCGAAAATTCGCCGTAAAAAAAGACGACTTTAGCTACGCCCGTTTCGTTTAGGCCGGGCAGCGTTTTTTCGATCGTTTTTGGATCGACGACGGCCCAAGCTAGCGTTAGATCGCTATTTCGCGCTTCCACGTCGTGCGAAAATATCAAATTTAGCTCCGCACCCCTTTTGTCTAAATTTACGATTTCATAGATGTGGTTTTGCCCGTCGGTCAAATTTCGCACGTCGATGCGCTCGCCTACCTTTGCTCGCCGCGCCTTTAGGTGCAAAAACGCTTCGCCATCAAGCCTTATTTGCTCGTTTTTTGCCTCTCTTGAATATAAAAATTTCATCTCACCCCGCTTGCGATAAGTATCAAAACAAAATCGGCCGCGATTTTTAGGCGCATTTTGGCTCTAAAAGCGGCGAAATTTTTAGTTTTCATCGCTATTTTTAGCCGCTTAAACTCCATCGCTCCAAGCCCGATAAGCAGCGCCCAAACCGCGATCATAACAAGAGCCTTGAGGCCCAGATAAAAGTAAAAAACGCTCATCAAGAGCAGCCCCGTAAGCATCATCGCGGCCAAAAACGAGTAGTAGGTGGGCAAAAATAGCCTGATGCGCTTAGCGTAGGCGGGCGAATTTACGCCGAAATTTATCAGGCAAAAGTGCGCCGCGACAAGCGCCAAAAGCGTAAAGGCAAGCCCGATGTGGATAGAGCGCGCTAGCTCGTAAAGCTCTGATAGATGTTCGTTAAATTTCATTTTTCAGGCACCGGTTCCGGCGGCATATTTTCGTCGATACTTACGTTTGCGTCGCTTTGCGCGATAGGTACGTCGCTGGGGACGGTTTCGTTTAGATCTAGTTCAGGCGAGCTTTTTTCATCTTCGCAGCCGCTAAAAATTAGAGCCGTCAGCGTCAGAATCGCAAGAATTTTCCTCATTTGCGCTAGACCTCCTTTGGATTTACTATTTTTTTGCCTAGTTTGATCTTTTCAAACAGCTCCGCGTCCTCCCACTCGGCTCTCACGCTCTCGGAAAAGACGACCTCGTTCAAATTTACCTCGCCCATTTTGGCGTTATACGCATCGTCTCTGAAGCACTGCGCATAGCCCGTATCGGTCTCGTGGACGATGACGCTGTGGAGCTTCACTTCGCGCTCGCCGTTTTGCATCTGAGTGGCTTTTAAAAGCCTATCTATCATCACGAAAAATATCCTGCAAAACTGCTCTGCGGAGGGGTTTAGCGGGATCTCTACCCAGCGCGCGGAGTGCTTTTTGAGGTCGTTTTTGTACTCGGCTTCGTCGCCGCTAAATATCGTCGTGCAGTGATCAAAGCTATCGATGATGCAGCCGATTTCGCGCTTCATCAGGCCAAAGTCATACACCATCCCCGCATTATCGAGAAAATTTGACTCCAGTAAAATTTCAGCCCTGTAAGAGTGCCCGTGGATGCTCGTTTTGCAGCGTTTTGAGCTACAAAATCTAACAATATGAGCGTTTTCAAATTTAAACATTTTTCTTATTATCATCTTAGCTCCGTTTATTAAATTTTCGTTTCGCGCCGTAAAGATGCGGGTAACGCCGCCTAAATTTGCGCTTTAAACCCCTTCTTTTGCGCCCCAAAGCCTGATGTGTAGGCGATCGGAGTAGTTAAAACCGTGCTTGATCGCAAACTGCGCGACGGCTAGGGCGTTTTGCTCAAGGCTTATTTTATCATAACCTTGCGGCATACAAAAGACTTCCGCGTCGCAAATCTCTAAAATACGCGAAATTTGCGCTATCGCCGAGCCGTCCTCCGCGCCTTTTTTATCAAGTACGAATTTATAAAAACTGCCCGCGGCGTTTTGTTTTATGGCTTTTAGAGCGCTAGCGTTGATACGTCTAGCCTCGCTTTCGCCGCTATTTTCAAGCTTGACGCTGACGGCGAAACGGCATCTTTTATAAATCTCAAATTTGGCAAAATCCACCTCGATCGTACCGTTTGTTTCAAAATGCGCCTCGTAGCCCTCGCTAGTCGCAAAATTTAAAAAATCTAGCAAAATTTGATTTTTATGATGTAGTAGCGGCTCGCCGCCGGTGATTACGACGATGGGCTTTTGGCGCAAGTTTGCGCTCAAGCTTTGCGTGATTTTTATGAGTTCGTCCGCGCGCGAGATTTTTTGATACGAAAAATGTCCCGTAAAAACCGCGCGGATCGTGTCGCAGCCAACTAGCGCTTCGCCGGTTTTGGGCGAGACGGCGCGCACTCCAAAGCCTGCGCAGTTTAGATTGCAGCCCGCAAACCGCAAGAAGATCGCCAGACGGCCGCTGCTTGCGCCTTCGCCTTGGATGCTTAAAAAACTCTCGACTAGGTTTAAACTCAAATTTCGCCTTTTAAATTTTGGTCGATTATAGCAAAATTTGAAGGGTAGTTTTATGGATTTAGGCGGATTTTACGTCAAATTTGAGCGGGTCTTGCTAAAAAACGGCGGTAAATTTACGGGTAAAAACGTAAAAATAAAGCGCGGTTAAATTTGGTAAAGCAGGCCAAATCCACGTCAAATTTGACGCAAATTTAGCCCTGATTTCAGCCGCCCGTTTGGTAAAAGGCGCGGCTTGAGGTCTCGTTTTGAGAGCCGATCGCCCATTTGTTTTCTTTAGGTTTATTTTGTAAAACCTGACGTAAAATTTCGCTAGCTCCCGCGATATCGCCCTTTCTTACGGCGTCTTTTATGCTCATCGCATCCTCGAAGTATAGGCACGGGATGAGATGCCCCTCGGCCGTGAGGCGTATGCGGTTGCAGCTCTCGCAAAAGTCGTGTTTGTGCGGGTCGATGACGCCGAAGGTATAGCCGTCCTCTAGCCTGTAGATGCTGGCTGGACTCGTCGGGATCTTTTCGGCTGCTTCAAAGCGATATTTTTTTGCGATAACGTCTAAAATTTCAGCCGATTTCATGCCTTTTAGCTCATCATTGGCGTGGATATTTTCCATGTATTCGATGAAGCGAATTTGGCAACCCATAGAGCGCGCAAACTCTAGCAAAGAGACGATCTCATCATCGTTTACGCCTCTTAGCGCGACAGTGTTTAGCTTGACTTTTAGCCCGGCTTCAAGCGCAGCGTCAAGGCCTGCTAAAACCTCGTGCAGGACGCTTTTTTGCGCTAGAAATTTAGCTTTTTCGGTTTTTAAGCTATCAAGCGACATGTTTATACGTTTTAAACCCGCGTTTTTGAGGGCTTTTGCATAGTGTTTGAGCATAAAGCCGTTTGTCGTGATAGCTAGATCGACATCGGGGCTGTGCTCGTTTATCATCGCGATAAATTTGTCCAAATCCTTGCGCAGTAGCGGTTCGCCGCCCGTGATA
>CAUQRE010000054.1:0-6546 GCA_963520315.1 uncultured Campylobacter sp.
CGTTTTACTTCGCGTAGGATTTTCGGCAGTCGCTCTCCGATTTTATCCGCGCCCATTCTGATGATTACGTTTAGTCTGCCCGCTTCGTTTTGCGGATTTAGCGCATTTGCGAGTGCTATGACGTCCTGCGCGGTAGCGTTTGGCCCGATCTTGACTCCAAGAGGATTGTGCACGCCGCTTAGAAAATGCACGTGAGCGTCGTTTACGCCGCGCGTACGCTCGCCGATCCAGAGCATATGCGCCGAGCAGTCGTACCAGTCGCCAGTGAGGCTATCCTCTCTAGTTAGAGCCTCCTCGTACGGCAGTAAAAGCGCCTCGTGCGAGGTGTAGACCTTAGTTTCGCTAAGCGCGGGCGTATTTGAAGCGTTTATACCGCAAGCCCCCATAAACGCTAGAGTTTGGCTCAGCTGCCTGGCTAGCTCGCCGTATTTAGCGTCAAGCTCGGGCTTTTTGATAAAGCCTAGGTTCCAGCGATTTACCTCGTGCAGATCGGCTAGACCGCCGCGAGAAAAGGCGCGAAGAAGGTTCATCGTAGATGCGCTTTGATAATACGCTTCGATCATGCGGTTTGGATCGGGCACGCGAGCCTCGGCATTAAATTCAAAACCGTTTATGATGTCGCCGCGGTAGCTCGGTAGCTTTACGCCGCCTTGCTCCTCGTAGTCCGAGCTTCTAGGCTTGGCAAACTGACCCGCCACGCGCCCTACTTTTACGACGGGACAGCGTCCGGCAAACGTCAAAACGATCGCCATTTGTAGCATTACCTTAAACATATCGCGGATATTTACGGCGTTAAAATTTGAAAAACTCTCCGCACAGTCGCCCCCTTGGAGCAAAAAGGCCTCGCCGTTGCAAACTTTAGCAAGGTCTTGCTTTAGGTTTCTAGCCTCGCCCGCAAAAACTAGCGGCGGCATAGTCTTTAGCTTATCCTCGGCCTTTTTTAGCAAGACCTCGTCGGGGTAGCTAGGCTGCTGCAAGATATTAAATTTTCTCCACGAATCTCTACTCCACATCTTTAAACCTTTTTTAAAAATAACGCCGATTTTAGCTAAAAGAAATTTTATTACAGATAAAATTTCAAATCTTAGCTTCAAATTCGCATTTTTTCGCCGCATAAGCTCTGCTTAACGACAAATAAATATAATTTCGCCAAAAAAGCGGAAAAATGAAGGACAAAAATCAAACCAAAATCGGCTTAATCTATGGCCTGTCGGTCTTTATTATCTGGGGCGTTTTTCCTATTTATTTTAAACAACTTGGCGCGCTTTCGGCCACCGAGATCGTCGCTCACCGTATCGTTTGGTCGGTGATGCTTTTGTTTTTGCTACTCAAATTTGGCCGTAAGCTAGGCGCCGCAAAGAAAATTTTAAGCAACAAAAAAACTACGTTTTGGCTATTTGTCACAGGACTTCTCATCGCCGCTAACTGGTGGATCTACGTCTACGCCGTAAATATCGGCAAGATCGTGGAAACTAGCCTGGGATACTTCATAAATCCGCTCGTAAATATGCTCCTTGGCGTGCTGATTTTAAAAGAAAAACTATCGCGTGCGGGCAAATTTGCCGTCGGCATCGTCTTTGTCGCTATCGGAGTGCAAATTTACGACGCGGGCGGCCTGCCTATCATCTCTATTATTTTGCCTATCACGTTTGGATTTTATTCGCTTATCAGAAAACGCCTTAGCGTGCCATCTTTAGAGGGGCTTTTCGTCGAGACTGCGCTTATAGCTCCTATCGCGCTCGTTGCGCTATTTTTCGTCGCAGCTAGCGGACAAAATCACTTTAGTTTTTCGTGGTTTGGGCTTTTGATTGCTCTTTGCGGGCCTGCGACCGTAGTGCCACTTTTGCTTTTTAACTCGGCGGCAACTAGGCTAAATTTGAGCACGATCGGCTATTTGCAGTATATCTCGCCTTCGATGCAGCTTTTGCTTGCCGTTTTTTACTACGGTGAGCAAGTTAGCGCGCTTAAGGCACTATCGTTTTTGCTGATCTGGAGCGCGCTAGCTGTGGTTAGCTTTAGCGCGATTTATAGTAAAAAAAGCAAAATTTCAGTATAACCGCAAATTTAAATCAAAAAAGGAAAAACGATGTCATCTATCGCATTTTACGCCGTCATCTGCGTCATAGCCGCGTTAGTGCTCTACGCGCAGATACAAAAGCTAACCAGAAAAATCGACGAGGACGGCACTCTAGCAAACAGCTCCCCTGAGGCCGCGCGTCAAATTTCGGTGCAAAAGTACAAAGATTTTTGCGAGATCATTAACGGCGAGCTAAGAGAACTAAAGATGAAAGCGCTCTACGACGACGCCCTAAAAAACGAGGATCTAAAAGAAAAATTTTTAGAAAGCCTAAGCGAGATGAGCAAGAAACTGACGTTTATCGAGACGATGAACACCGCTAGAAACCCCGACAAATGGGAGAGCGAGCTCTTTGAGGTGCTTAGCCGCCTAGACGATCTCGTCACGGAAAATTTTAAAGACGGCGAGCGCGCGGGCGACGAGATCAGGCAGCGTCTGGGCGCGGAGTTTAGTAAGCTGCAAAATTAAACCTTAAGTAAAAACGGGGTAATATCGCTTTTTTGATTTAACTCTATCTTTCTAAGGAAAAAACGGATGAGCTATACCAAAAAAGACCTCGTAACCGCTGCAAATTTAACCAAAGACGAAATTTACCATTTCCTAAATTTAGCCAAGGAGTTTAAGGCGCTAAACAACTCCGAGACCAAAAAAGCCAAGTCGCTCTACGGCAAAACGACCGTAAACGCCTTTTTCGAAAACTCGACCAGGACGCGGACGAGCTTTGAGATCGCGGCTAAGCGCCTCGGAGCCGACGCTATAAATTTCACCGCTTCAAACTCCAGCACCAAAAAGGGCGAAACGCTCATCGACACCGTCCACAACATCGTCGCGATGAAAACGGACGTCGTAGTCGTGCGCCACTACAGCTCGGGCGCGGCTAAATTTATAGCTGAAAATACCGACGCTCACGTCGTAAACGCCGGCGACGGCCTAAACGAACACCCGAGCCAAGCGCTGCTTGATCTTTTTACCATACTGGAAAATCGCGGCAGTCTAGAAAATCTCACGGTCGCTATCATCGGCGATATCTTTCACAGCCGCGTGGCGCGATCAAATATCTACGTCCTAAAAACGCTCGGAGCCAAGGTTAAACTCTTTGGCCCGCCGATGTTTTTAACGGGTATGGAGGCTTTCGGCTGTCAAATTTGCTCCGATATGCGCGAGGCCATCGAGGGTTCGGACGTCATCATCATGCTGCGTATCCAGCTCGAGCGCCAGGATGATGAGATAGCGTTTCCGTCCGTGCGCGAATACTCCAAATTTTTCGGCCTAACCCAAGCCAAAATGAAATACGCCAAAGAGGGCGTCATGATCTTGCACCCTGGCCCGATAAACCGCGGCGTCGAGATAAACTCCGACGTAGCCGACGATCCGCGCTACTCGCATGTGCTAAATCAGGTCGAAAACGGCGTCGCCGTCAGGATGGCGATCCTAGATACTCTCATCAAAAACAAAGGCGCAAAATGAAAACTCTCATCAAAAACGGCACGATCGTAAATCATAACGGTTCGCAAAAAGCAAACGTCCTAATAGAGGGCGACAAGATCGCTCTCATCACCGCGGACGAACCCGCGGCAGATAAGGTAATAGACGCTAGCGGCAAGCTAGTGATGCCGGGCCTTATCGATATGCACGTGCATTTTCGCGACCCAGGCCTTGAGTATAAAGACGATATAAACACGGGCTCTGAAACCGCAGTCGCGGGCGGCGTGACCACCTGCTGCCCGATGGCAAATACAAATCCCGTAAACGACAACGCCGTCGTCACGCGCGATATGGTAGCTAAAGCTAGAGCTCGCGGCCTCATCGACCTACTGCCTATCGGCGCGATAACTAGCAAGATGGACGGCAAAAAGTGCGTAGAGATGGGCGATATGACGCAGGCGGGCGCAGTGGCGTTTAGCGACGACGGCCTGCCCGTAGCTAGCAGCGACGTGATGAGATACGCGCTTGAGTACTCAAAGTACTTCGGTAGCTTCGTCATCAACCACTCCCAGGACTGCTCGCTATGCCGCGGCGGACATATGAACGAGGGCCGCGTCTCGGCGATACTAGGCATCAAAGGCATGCCGCGCGAGCAAGAAGAAATCATGGTCTCTCGCGATCTGCTACTAGCCAAGCTCACGGGCGGTCACATCCACATCGCGCACGTTAGCTCCGAGTGGTCGCTAAAGCTCATCGCCCAGGCTCGCGCGGCCGGTATAAACGTGACCTGCGAGGCGACTCCGCACCACTTTACCTACACCGAGGACGAGCTGCTAGGATATGATACGAACTTTAAAATGTCGCCGCCGCTTCGCACAAGATCGGACGTAGAGGCGATCAGAGAAGCTCTTAAAAGCGGCCTCATCGACGTCATCGTCACCGACCATGCCCCGCACCATAACGACGAGAAATTTTTAGAATTCGACAAGGCGCCTTTTGGTATCCTTGGCCTGCAAACCCTCTTGCCTATGACGCTAGATCTAGTAAGAGACGGCGTGATAGACTATGAGAAAATGGCGGCCCTGACGTCTTATAATGCGGCTAAAATTTTAAAACTAAAAGACAAAGGCGTGATCGCGGAGGGTTACCTCGCCGACATCGCGATAATCGATCCAAATTTCGAGTACCTCTACGATAAAAACCTAAATAAATCAAAATCCCAAAATTCCCCGCTGCTAGGCAAGATGCTAAAAGGCGCGGCGGTAATCACGATAAAAAGCGGAAAAACGGTGTTTGAGTTTCCAAACGTCGTGGCGTGACCCGATCAAATTTGACGTAAATTTGAAATTTGACTTTGCGGCGGTTAAGGCTGCCGTATGGTCAAATTTTAACAACGACTAAAATAAAATTTGAAACCATAGGACAAGTATTGCAAAATAAACCCGCGACTAAAACCGTCGAAAATACAAAAGAGCAGTTTCTTAAGAACATTTTTATCGCTTATGTCGTCGCCTCTTTCGGGATTTTTATCATCCCCGAGGATATATTATCTAGTTGCAAAATTTGCCGCAGTTTCGTAGAAGTTATGAAGCAAATCTTTCCAAATATCCAAATTTTTAGCGACATAAGTCCGTTTAAGCAAGAGATAGAATTTTACGTGAGCTATATGTGGGCGCTTGGGCTGCTACTGGTGATAATTTTGAGTGCATTATTCGTTATTTCTGGTAAACGGAAAGCGCCAAACATAAGCTGGCCGATGTCGATGCTTGGTCTTATACTTAGCGCATTTATTATATATGATTATTTCTTTGGTTGCGTAAACGTAGACGGCATAGTTTTACGCGACGGAACTCGTATCAAGATAACGTTTGATACAAAATTTGAAATATTTGCCGTCATAACGGTTTTTCAACTTTTTTTCTCTTTACTTGGAGTGTTTTCATCGGTCGTCTTGTTGCGAGATTTATTTTTTAATATTTTCTACCTGGAAAAAGAGAGCAAATAAATTTAAATCAGTTTAAAATTTGCGGTTTTGTCTGGGCAAATTGGAAAATGCAGGTCGCGCCGCGCGTTTTGATTATGAGAAAATCGGCCCAGATTTATCAAGCCAATTTTTTGCTAAAGCTAAATTTGACAGCAAGTTTGCCAAAGCCAAATTTAACCCCGCAATTTGGCCGTGCGCTTTTATTCAAATTTTACACCTCACTCGCTCAATCCGCCTATTTTGACGCCTTGCCGGCTCGCTAAAACTATCCTTTTAGCGGCTAAATTTAGCCTCCAAGCCGAGTATAAATTTAAAAATTTACCAAATTTGCCGCCTGACTTGAGCCGTAAATTTACGCTTACGCATTTTTATCAGCTCAAATTTGCAATCTCCGCCGAGTCAAATTTAAAAACCGACTTGCTTAAATTTAATCCAAAGTCGGTTTGCAAATTTATCAAATTTAAAAGCTAAACGGAGCAAATTTACGCTGCCGCAAGCCGCTTTGATCGCTAAGCCGCCAAGCCTAAATAAAAGCGGCGCGGTTACTCCAAAAATAGTATGAATTAAACATGCCGTCCTATAAGCCGCTACAAAACGACGAGAGTAAATCCACGCCGCTGCGCCGGCTCAATCGATGAATAAAAACCGATCAAGCCCGCCGCAAGCGACGCAAATTCGTCAAATTTGACTCAAAATTAGCCTCACGCGTCCTTGCCGTTTATCGCGTACGCCGAGCGTAAAAACACGTCCGTACCCGATAGCAGCGCACTCTCGTCAAAATCAAATCCGCCGTTGTGGTGCCCTGCGGCGAGCTTGGTACCGATCATTAGATAGCCGCTCTTGCCGCCTGCTTTTTGCACGGCGTGCATAAAATGCGCGAAGTCCTCGCAAGCGCCGAAATTTAGATCCCGCACGATGAGCTCGTCCTTGATGAAAGGCGACTGGCGCGCGGCGCGCTCGTAGATATCGGTGATCTCTTCGCTACTATCGCCTCCGCTCGTGCCGCCGGTTAGCTTCACGTCGTACTGCACGCCGTACATCTGCGCGACGCCTGCGACGA
>CAUQRE010000055.1:0-6539 GCA_963520315.1 uncultured Campylobacter sp.
CCCCTAACGCCGCTCAAAATATCAAGTCCCACGGCCGCCAGACAAAGCGCAGCGCACGAAACTCGCGCCCATACCCGCCTAAAAATAAAAACTCCCGCAAGCGCAAAAGGCAAAAATCTATCCACGTAGTCCGCGTACGCTCGGCGCACGACCCGCGCGTCAAATTCGCCCGCGCTGCCAAGCCTCTCAAATTCGCTAAAAAGCGGCGCGGCGTAATAAACGCTAACGAGCGCAAAAGCGGTTAAAATAGCGTAAAAAAAGGCTCTAGGCTCGGCCTGATCGCCGTTTGCTACGATATAAACCGCGAGCAAAAAAGCAAATCCGCGCCCAAACTCGCCCGCAGCGTTGCCCAGCGAATCAAACTGCGGCGCGTAGGGAAAGGCCGAGATCAAAAACGCGTAAAAGGTAAATGCGATAAGACAAAACGCGGGCGCGCGAGAAAGGCTAAAATTTACCCCGACTCTTGCGGCAAATCGCGTCCTGTTCGTGAAATAAAGCCAGATCGCGCATACGAGCGCAAGGTAGAGCGAGACGTTTTTCGCCGCCGTCATACGCGGAACGTGCTCGCAAGCGATAAAAATGCAAACGAGGTATAAAGCGGCGTTTTGCAAGCGGTTTTGCAGTTTGGTCATTTTCTTCCTTAAATTTAAAACGCCCATTATATCGATAAAATCATTAAAATCCAGTAAGCGGTTTTTGAGTCAAATTTTCACTCTCGCTCGCTCAAAAATGTCCGTAAATTTATAAATTTATGCTAAATTTAGGCTAAATTTTGTAAATAATAAAGGCCTAAATTTTGATATATTTTTTCATATATTTGCTGATTTACCCATATCTTTTTGCGATGAAAAAGCTAAAATTTAAAGGCGAAAAAGGCAAAATTTTACTCATACAAACCGCTAAAATCGGCGACTATGCAAACTCGACCGTGATCTTTGACAGGCTTGGCAAATTTGACGTGCTAATCGACGAGATAAACCTAGCCTTCGCAAAACACGACAGCCGAATAGAAAAAATATTTACGATAAACGATGTAAAACGCAAAAAAGCCTCCAAACTAAGACTCGCGCTCGAGCTTTTTTCGCGCAACTACGAGAGCGTCTACGTGCTGATGCCAAACAGTCTAAATCTGTTTTTAGCGCGCTGCACGCTAGCTAAAAACATCGTCGCCGTGCACCACTACGCGGCATCTAGCGACTTTGCCCTGCTGGCGCTCGGCATGAAAAAAGTGCCGCACACTTTGCAAGACCTCACGCTGCTAACCTACCTAAAAACGGTCGGCGAGAGCTCGCTAAAATATGAAAAATGCTTGCAAAAACCGCTCTTTATCCCGCAAGAAAACCTCGTAAAAAGCGGCAAATTTAAGATCGGCGTGAGCCTAAGCGCGGGCAATAAAATGAAAACGCCGCCAAAACGTACTTGGGAAAAAATCTTTGAAATTTTCGCTAAATTTGACTGCGAGGTTTACATTTTCGGCGTCGGTGAGGAGGCTGCTCTGCTAAAAAATCTGCTCGCGGAAAGTGTGGACGAAAAACGGGCGGAGAATTTAAACAGGCAAGAAATTTGCGCGGATTTGGCTAGCGATACGAGCGAAATTTACGGCAATCCCAAAAATACAAACGGCGAGCAAATTTCATATACCAAAAATCAGACCGAAGCAAACTACGGCGCAGTAAATTCTGCCATCCAAAACCCCGCATATAAAAAGCTAAATTTAAACGCGGAGCAAACCGCCGAAAACGACGACAAAAACATAAACGGCGCGCCGCCTCTTAGAGCTAAAAACGCGGGTAAGACGACATACGATAACGCAAACGACAAGCAATCAAAAGCTCAAATTTGCAGCAAAAACGGCATTAGCGGCGAGTCAAATTTAAGCTCGCAAACTTGCGATACTTACGTAAAAAGATTCGGCGAAAACGAGCTAAAAATCATCTCTTTGATAGGTAAAATCAAGCTTGAGGAGTTGCCGTTTTATCTCTCGCAGATGCAGCTTTACGCGAGCTCAGACACGGGCAACTACTACGTCGCAGACAGCGTGCGCACGCCAACGATCTGCTTGATGGGGCCTTGTTTTGCTAGCGAGCAAAGGGGCGTCGCCGACTCGCTCGTGATAAACTCGTATTTACCACCTGTTAGCTCTGTGTTTAAAACAGTGCGCGACATCGACGTGAGCGCATTTTTTGAGCTTAGCGAGCAAAACCTCGCAGACATCGAGGCCTTCGTCAAAGTTCGCTATATATCCTATCTATCCCGCGAAGATAATTTTCTATGCTAAAGGCCTTTATAACGGCATCGTCGGGGCTTTTTGAGCCGGGTTTGCGCAAGCTCTCAAAGCAGGCTAAAAGCGCGTCCGAGCTTCTTTGAACTATAAAAAAATCTTGCTTTTTTGAGGAGATTTCATAAATCTCCCTTATAACGGCGATATCAGAGTATACCACGCCAAGCCCGCAGCCAAGCGCCTCGATGACGACTCTAGGCAGCCCCTCGTCACTAGAAAATCCAAGCACGTAGTCGCACGCGGTATAAATCTCGTCCATCTTGGAAACAAAACCCAGATACTCGGCCTTGCCTGATTTTATCAGCGCGTCAAATTTGGCTTTCGCGCCAGCTTTTAGCTCGCCTCCGCCCGCAAAATAGACCTTTATATCGCTTCTTTTTAGTCCCGCAAGCGCGTCAAAAACTAGCTCGTGGCCTTTAAGCGTCAAGAAATTTGCGGGCATTACGATATTTATTTTTTCGGCGTCAAATTTGGCTTTTAGGGCGGCGCTTTTATCGTCGCCGCTATTTTTTGAATTTGTCTGCGAGAGGCTTAAATTTTCGCTCGCTTCAGACCTTTCTCGTTTCAAAATAGGCGCATCCACGGGATTATAAACCACGTTTTTAGGCATTTTTATCTGCGCGGCGTAAAATTCGTAAGTCGCGTTTGAAACGCAAACGGGCGTAAATTTTAACTGCTTTAAAATTTCAAGCTTAAAGGGCTCGACGGCCGAGTTTTTGCGCAGGTGCTGCACTACCGCGATATTTAGGGCGTTTGCGGCGGCGATGTAAGCAAGATTGGTTGAAAAGTGATTATTTAGATGAAGGATATCGGGTCGCGCCTGCCCAAGCAAGCAAAGCGCATAGTCGTAGTCTTTTTTATAGAGGTATTTTGCCAAAATTTGACCGCCTAGCGCGCGCAAAAGCTCTTTTTTTAGCTTTGAGGGCTGTTTTTTGGGCTCAAATTTTATAAATTTAGCCCCGTCTTCTTCGATGATTTGCGAGATTTTGCGTCCGCCCGCCTCGTAATCAGTCTCAAAAAACGCGCAAAGCTCGTATTTTTGCTGTGCGGCAAGCCCTCGCAAAAGATACAAAAAACTCTTCGTTCCGCCGCCGTATTCGCGCCCCGTATCGACGAACAAAATCTTTTTCAAATCATTTCCTTTAGCATCTCCCAGACCTCGTGCGCCCCTATTTGCAGCATACACTCCTGAAATTTGCAGTTTTTGCCGACGCAAGGCGAACAGGTGCGCGGCTTTTTGATAAATTTATGGATATTTTTGTCAAAATCGGGGTTTGAATTTACGGGCGAAGCGACGGCAAAAAGCCCGATCGTAGGCGTCTTTAGCGCGGCTGCGACGTGCAGCGGACCGGTATCGGGCGTGACAAGCACATCAAGCCTAGCTATCAGCGCGGCAGCCTCTCGCAGACTAAATTTACCCGCCGCATCTATCACGCGAGAGCTTCTTAACTCCTCGTCTAACTGCGCGGTCATCGCTCGCTCGGCGGGGCTGCCCGTTAGCACGATGACGGCGTCCGTGCGCTCCAAAATAATTCCCGCCAGCTGCTGCCAACGCTGCCAAAACCACTGCCTGGAAACCGTGCTAGCCCCCATCTGAAAGCCGATAAATTTACGTTTGCCGTCTTTTTTTAGCATTTCATCGACGCGGGCGAAATCCTCATCGCGCAGATACAAATTTAGCCTCGTGTCGCGACTTTTGATGCCTACGAATTTAAGCTGCTCGAGGCGGTTTAGCACTACGTACCTCTCATCTCCGTAAGGCTCCGGCGCGTTTGAGTGAAAGGGACTAAATTTATTGCCGGCATTTGGCAGCTTAAAGACGTATTTGGCCCCGCTTAAAACGGCTAACGGAGTGGCCTGCGGCTCGTTTGAGTGCAGGATAAAGATGATGTCCGGTTTTATCTTTTTTAGCTGCGATAAAGCGCGTAAAAAACCGCCTTTTTTGCCGTCGTAAAGCAAAATTTCATCGATATTCGGATCGGTTTTAAAAAGCGGCGCGGTAGATGGATTTAGTAGCGCGACAGTGCGTACGTGCGGGAAATTTTGCCGAAAAACGCGAAAAACGGGCGTGTTAAAAATCGTATCGCCAAGCGCGGTGTTACTAAAAAAACAGACCGTTTGGACGGACTGCGTAACCAGCTGCGTTTTGCGCACGCTTTTAAAGTGCAAAATAAGCCGCGCCGCGCTCTCAAAGAGCTTCATACATCGCTTCCGTCTGCGCGACCATCGTCTCTATCGAGAAGTTTCGCACGATAAATTCCCTCGCGTTCGCGCTAAATTTCGCCCGAAGCGCAGCGTCTTCTATCAGCGTTTTTATAGCCACTTTGAGCGATTCTTTGTCGCCGTTTTTAAACAAAAGCCCCGTTTTGCCGCTGCTTATCGCCTCACCGATACCGCCCGCGTCGCTACCGATGCAAGGCACCCCGCACGACTGCGCCTCCAGTAGCGCCGTGCCTAGCGCCTCCATCTTTGAAGGTAGCACGAAAACGTCAAAACTGCCCAAAAACTCGCTCACGTCGGTGCGCGAGCCTAGCATATAGATGTTTGGCGTTTTTATTTTTTTTAGATTTTCCTCCTGCGGACCGTCGCCGACCACGACTAGAGCGGTATTTGGTAGATCTAGCTCGCTAAAAGCTTCAAACAAGAGCTGGTGATTTTTCGCCGCGCGCAAAACCGCCACGATACCGACTACGACGCAGTTTGGGCTCAAATTTAGCTCTGCTTTGATATCTTTGGCAAAATTTGGATTAAACCTTGCCGTATCCACGCCAGTATAGATAACGTCTATCAAATTTCCCCGCACGCCCTGTGAGATGAGCTGGGCTTTTACGGCATTTGAGACGGCTACGATTTTATCGTTTACGTTGTAGCTAAATGCCGATCTGATCGGCGTTTGCAGGTGTCTGGTGCGCACTACTTTAGCGCCCGTTAGCTTTGCGACGATCGCGCCGATGTTGCCGTCCTTGCCAGAGTGCGTGGCGATGATCGAGATACCTTTTTCGCGCACGAAACGGCAAATTTTAAAAATTTCAAAAATATTATAAACCTTGCTCAGATTAAATTCCACAAATTCGCAATCAATGGGCTTTTCAAAGCTTTTTGAGCCGGGATTTAGCGCGTAAAATACCTTAAATTTATCCTTATTTAGTCCGTTTATGACGCGCTGCGTGCGGTGCTCCTGACCGCCGAATCCTAGCGAGCTTTCAAGCTCTAGGATGTTGATTTTGTCCGTCTTTTTCATATATTTTTGACCGCCTCGTAGATTTCCTCGTCCGCCGCGTCCTGCGCATTTTTACTAGCGCTTTGCAGCACAGCGCACTCCGCTCCGCCGTAAATCGGAGCCCAGCGAGAGGCGTCCGTTTTACCAAGCACCAGCACCGTTTTTACGCCAAGCGCGGGAGCCAAATGCGCTACGCCGCCGTCAAGCGTGAGGACAAATTTAGCCGCCCAAATGTAGCCTGCAAGTTCATCTAGGCTCGCAGTCGAGGCAAACTCCACGCCCGCTTCTCGCGCTACTTTTTCGCCTAGTTTCGCATCCTCGGCACTAATGGCTACGCGTCCGAAATTTTGCTTTAAAAATCCCAAAATCCGTAAAATTTTAGCCTCGTCCATACGGTTTTGCTCTACTCTTGAGGAGACGTGAAAAAATACGAAATCCTTAAATTTCTCGCTTTTAAAGCTCGGTACGTAAAGCGTCTTTTCCCCGTCAAATTTCGCTCCCAGCGGTGCGGCTAGCTCATAGCAAAGCAGCACCTCGTGAGGAGGCGGATTAAAGCTTAGTTTATGCGTTATCAACGACCCGCCCTCGTTTTGCTTTGCCGCTCCTATCGTCGTTTTAGCTGCGGCGGCTCTGGCAAATATGGCGGCAGAAGGCGAATAGGCGCTTCTAAAAATCACCGTCGCATCGTATTTTTCGCGGCGAATTTGAAGCAAAATTTTACATTTCCCCCAAAACGCTCGCACCTTTGCCGCCGCTCCTTTTACGTGCTTTGGTTTAGTGTAGATATATATTTTGCTTAAAAATGGATTGCCGCGAACGACGCATGCGTTTAGGCTATTTACCACGATGTCGATCTGCGCGCGCGGATGAGCCTTTCGCAGCGCTTCAATCGCTGGCGTCGTGCAGATGAGATCGCCGATGTTATCGTTTCTAACGAGCAAAATTTTCACTATTTTCCTTTTTTTGCGCGATTATACCTATTTTACGCTTATACTTATTTACGTCCGCATCCGTCACACGCCCGGCATAACCTAAAAT
>CAUQRE010000056.1:0-6469 GCA_963520315.1 uncultured Campylobacter sp.
AATTCGCGCAAACTATAAAAAGCCCGAAATTTAAGCCAAAATCGCTATAATTGCGCTTCGGCACGGCAAGCGATCGCCCAAAAGGGAGGAAAGTCCGAGCTGCAATAAGACGGAGTTCCATCTAACGGATGGCTGGGGTAACCCAAGGGATAGTGTAACAGAAAGCAGACTGCCGCTTCGGCGGTAAAGGTGAAACGGCGGGGTAAGAGCCCACCAGCGCGGCGTGCAAGCGCGGCGGCTATATAAACCCAACTCGCAGCAAGGAGGGATGGTTTTGAGTCTTATGTCAAACCCTTCGCTAGAGCCAAATTGTAAAATTTGGAGTAGATAAATAATCACTCACGACAGAACTCGGCTTATCGCCATGCCTTTTTACTTCTTTTTCTACTTTCGGTTTTTTGATTTCGGCGACGACGCGCGTAAAACTTGCAAATAATCTAAAATCCGCCCGCAAATTTGCGGCTTTGGCAGATATTTTCGCGAGATTTGGCGGCGCGCGATAAATTAAACGGCGTAAATTTAGCTTCGGCTAGTTTTTAAATTTACGCGTAAATTTTTATCGGCGCAAGGCATAAATCAGCAGACTAAATTTACGGAAAACGGCGTGGAAGTTTTTGTTCTGACGCCGTAAAATTTAGCCTAGTTTCCAAAACCGAAATGCTTGGTAAATTTAAATTTTATCTGCGAGTTTTTCAAAACGCAAAGTATCGCGCTAAATTTAACGCTCGATGTTTTGCATTTTGACGGTTTTTAGAATTTAGGATTTTTATCCGGACCGCAAAAGCCGTTCAGGCAAAAGGTAGAAACATCGGCGCTAGGTAAGAGTTTTGGGTAAACGTCAAATTTGTTCGGATCTAACATCGTCAAAATTTGCAAGATTTATTTAAATTTGAGCGCATTAAACGGCTGCGCATTTGCGGTTTTAAATATCCCAAATCTCTAAAATTTGCGAACAAACGGCGCTCACGGCTCGTTTAAATTCGGCGGTTTGCTCTGCGTTTGGTTCGTCTATAGTTTCAAATTTTTTAAACGTCTGGGCGATCTCAAGCCAGCCTGCGATATCTAGATCAAATTTAACCAAATTTGACGCGCAAAGATCGCCATCGTCGTGATCATAAAAGGCGACTTTGCCGTCTTTTAGGCTTGCAAGCCACAAGTCGCCCGCAACAGTGTCCGCAAAGATATAAAACTCGCGCAGTATCTCGCTCTCGCCCTCGAAATCAAACCGCGCTTCGTCGTTAAATCGGGCTAGCTCGCGCTCTTTTAGCACTCTAAAACCGCTTGCTATCTCCGTGCCTAGCTTGTTTTGCAAAGCGTCTTTTATATCGTTTTTCGTCATTTTTGCCTTTGTGCGGATAAATTTGAGAGAGAGGTTTAAAAAGCGCCGTAAATTTAAGAAATTATTTACGACGCCATATATTTTTTTACGTTTTTTAGCTTTTCTAGCTCTTTGCCTAGCTTTGCTTTATTTTCTTGGATCAAATTTATCGCTGCGCCGAGGAGTTCCTGAGCTTGCAGAGCATCCTCTAGGCTGTCAAATTTACTAGGCGCCTCGTTTGCTAGCGCTGCGATAGCCTCCGCGTCATCGTTAGCGACGGCGATTTTTAGCTCATCCAGCCACATCGGCTTGTCCAGTCGTTTCTTTACAGGCTTCTAGTAGCTGCTTTGTGACGCTTACGACCTCGTTTAGGCTTTGTTCGTCGTTGTTTATATTTGCCATGGCTAGTAGCTGGATCTGCCTGGTATAAAGGCCGCTTAGGTAGTGCGCGATGTTGCCTTGGTCGTAGTCTAGCGAGTTTAGAAGTTCGACGAAGATCGCGTTTGTGCGGTTTATAAAATATACTTTTTTCTCCACGTCGTTTTCTTGCATCGCTTTTTTGGCTCTAAAGACAAATCTCAAAACACCCTCGTAAAGCATCTCGATGAGCTTGGTAGGCGACTCGATGCCGCCTACGGCATTTTGCGAATACGCAGCGTGTGCGATGTTGTATTGCATAAATTTACCTTTATTTTTTATTATATTCGGCTTCGATCATCGATTTTAGCGACGAAAATTCGCTATTTAGCTTGCTGATGATCTTGTCGTATGCTAAAAATCGCTCTTCCATCGTGGCGTACTTCGCGTCTAGCGACTTTTGCGTCCTTTCTTTTTCGGCATCGAGCGTTTTTTTCTCCTCAATCAGGCTTTGTCCGTATTTGGTTAAAGAGCCGTTTTTTGAGTTGATTAGCCCGTCTACAGTCTTTTTCGCCGAGGAAAAGATACCGTTTACGGTCGTGCTTTTAGGCGTTATCGTAGATTCGCTTAGGCCTACCGCGTTTAGCGTGGCGGGTGAGCCTTTTATGCTTATTGCCGTACCGTTTGTGGTTTTTAGCGTTATTTTGTCTTCGCTTGAGGATATGGTAGCTTGTACGCCCGCGATACCTGCGTCGTTTATGGCTTTTAGTAGGGCCAGCGCATTTTGCTTTGAGGTATTCGTAGCCGCAGTAGCCGGTAAATTTATCTTTTTGCCGTTTATGACTAGATCTTCGTTTGCAATAGTTAGCGAGCCGGCGTCTACGGCTTTAGAGCTAAAGGCCTGAGCCGTGCCGTAGGTCGTGCCTCCTGCGAATATCTTTTGCACGCTTTGCAAATCCTCGTCTAGCTTTCTACCCAGTTTTGAGCTATCAAGCTCCAGTAAGCCTTCTTTGTTTAAGCTTAGTCCGTAGTCGGCTAAATTTGCGGTTTTGGTTACGCCGTTTTTATCGGTGTAGGTTTGATTGGCGAATAAAATTTTATTTAGCGCCGATTTTATGCCAGTTATCTCGCTCACGCCTTGAAAAGTACCCGATTTTTTCGTATCGCTATCGTAGTCGGTGGCGACTTTTAGGTTGTTGGTAAGATTATTGTACGCCGTAACTAGACTTTGCATGCTCTCTTTTATGGCGCTTGCGTCCTCTTTGATACTAAAGGTCGTCTTGCCCGTATCTTTTAGCTTTATCGTCATTCCTAAATTTAAATCTTTTACCTCGTTGCCGCTTCGTTTTATCGTGATACCGTTGTAGACGAACTCGGCATCTTGCGCGGTCGAAATTTTATTGCTAGCGATATTTGCGCTGTCCCAGCCGAGCTTTTGCAAGACGTCCGATGCGCCGCTTAGAGCCGACCCGTCGCTATCTACGTCGGTGATTTCGATCTTGTTTTCAGCACCCGTTTCTTTTGATTGCAGTATAAGCTGATACGGATCTTCGCCGCCTACTTTCATCGCTTTTGCCGAAACGGCGCCGTTTGTGACCTCGTTGATCTTATCGGCCAGCTCTTCAAGCGTAGTGGAGCTTCTTACTTCTATTTTATGCGTCGTGCCTCCGACTTTTATGCCAAATGTTCCGTTTTTGCCGATAAATGAGCTTGAGGTGGCAAATTTGGTGCTTTGATAAACGTCTTTTTTGGCTAGTTGCCTTACGTCTATTTCGATATCTTGTACCGCTACGCCCGCGCTTGCGGTTACCTCCGCGCTTTTGCCGTCTGCGGTAGTGGTTCTTTTTTGATACGAGCTATCGTCTGCTAGAGTTGAAACCGAGGAGCGAAAAGTACCGATGAGCGTTTTTAGAGCGGTTAGATCCTTTTGCTTTGTCGCATTTGCCGTGATTTTAGAGGTTACGGGTTTTATCTGACCCGCTTCGTCGGCGGCTTTTAGCTTATCTATAACGTCTTGAGTTAGAACTTGGCTTCCAAAGCCGAGTGAAGAAACTTTACCTAGCGCCATTTTAGCTCTCCTTGTCAAATAATACGCCGACGGCTTCTTTGAAGTACTCGCTTAGCTTCATCGCCTGCTCGGTCGGGATCTTGCGAATAACTTCGCCCGTTTTCATCTCCATTACGTTTACGTACATAGCGCCTATTTTATCGTTATAGCCAAAGCGTATGCTAGTGCCTAGATCTTCCATTTGTTTATTTAGTTTTTCGGTGGCTTCTTTTACTTCTTTGCTTAGCGTTTCGTTATTTTGCTCTGTTAAATTACGCGTTGCGTCATGCTGGATGTGAGTTTGCTCGACCTCTCTAGTTTGAGTAGAGCTTTGCGCATGCGAGCTTGTAACCGCGTTTGCCATCGGCTGGCTTGCCGCTTTGAAAATTTCCATATTTTCTCCTTTAAATGTTTGCTAGCTTCTATATCGTCAAATTTGCAAATTTTTTTAGCCCCGCCGGGCAAATTTTTTCTTAATTTAAATTTTCGTATAAATTTGTTAAAATCCGACCTAAATCAAAGCAGAAAGGAGAATTTGTGAAAATTTCGCTTGAGTGCGACTGCATTTTGCTGGGGGAGTCGCTAAGGCTATTTTTAAGAGATTTTATCTCGCCTAAAAAAGATTGCGATTTTATCGTGGCGGATAAAAAGATAGAATCCAAAAAGCCCGTTTTCGTGATAGCCGAGCACTCGCCGCATCTAAAAATCCCTTTTAGCAAAGAAGTCCTTATCTCCGCGCTTGAGGAGTTTTACTCGGCGATCCAGTTTTCAGAACCCGTCGCTCTCTCCCGCACGATTGCGCCAGCAAAAGAAGAAGCCGCGTCGCAAAACGGTTCAAATTTGGAGCTTGAGGTTTCAAATTTGATAGATAAATTTAAAGAAGAGCTGCTCGCGGTTCTAAGGAAAGTTCGTTGAAAAATCTCTACGCTACGATTTCAAGCGGTAAATTTAAAGGTAAAAAGCTGCTTTTGCCATCGCTTCAAACCACAAGAAGCACAAAAAACATCGTCAAAGGCTCGTTTTTTGATTCGTTTCGCTACGAGCTAGCGGGTAAGGTTTTTATCGAGGCTTTCGGCGGTAGCGCGCTGATGGCCGCAGAGGCGCTAAGTAACGGCGCGGCAAAGGTCTACGCGGTAGAAATCGACAAAAATGCCTATAAAATCGCGATACAAAACGCTAAACTTATCGGAGACGAGCTAGAAATCATAAACGGCGATACTTTTGACGCTACTCCCGCGATCGTCTCGAGGCAAAATTTGCCCGTTATCTTGTATCTTGACCCGCCTTTTGATATCAGGGAAGGCTTTGCTGACGTTTATGAAAAGTGCGTAAATTTAGCAAGAAATTTGCCAAAAGATAAAATTTATCTGATCGCTTTTGAGCACGCCAGCCATCTAAATTTACCTGAAAGCATCGGTGCCTTTACGCTTTTAAAATCTAAAAAATTCGGAAATACTTCGCTTAGCTACTATTCTTAAACTTCTTGCGTCAAATTTGGAATGCTAATTGCTTTTCGTCCTTGAAAATATAAATTTAAGGACGAAAATGAAACTAGCGGCATGCTTGCTAACCCTTGCTATATCGGCTTTTGCGGCGCAGATAAAAGACATCGCAAACGTCGTTGGCGTGAGGGAAAATCAGCTGATCGGATACGGTCTAGTCGTCGGTCTAAACGGCTCGGGCGACGGCAGTAGCTCGGAGTTTACGATCCAGTCTCTTTCAAATATGCTTCAAAGCGTGAACGTAAAAATCAAGCCCGACGACATCAAGTCAAAAAACACCGCCGCGGTAATGGTTATCGCAAAGCTGCCGCCGTTTGCTAGGCAGGGCGATAAGCTTGACGTCGTGATCTCATCTATCGGCGATGCAAAGAGCCTGCAGGGCGGAACGCTTCTTATGACTCCGCTTAAGGGCGTGGACGGCGACATATACGCTTTAGCGCAGGGGTCGCTAACCATAGGCGGCAAGACGGCGTCTCGCGGCGGAGCAAGCAAGGACGGCAACCACGTAACCGCGGGTACGATCCCAAGCGGCGCGATCGTGGAACGCGAGATAGCATACGATATCTATAATCAAGAAGCGATATTTTTAAGCTTAAAGGAGTCGAATTTCGACACCGCTTCAAATATCCAAAGAGCGGTAAATTTAAATCTAGGCGGCGAAACTGCGACGGCTATCGACTCTAGAACCATCAAGGTATCAAAACCGGAAGGCTCAAACGCGGTTGAGTTTATCGCTAAGGTGTTAAATTTGGACGTTGATTATAAGGCGCTAGATAAAATCGTAATCGACGAGCGCACCGGCACGATAGTAAGCGGTATAAATATTACGGTCGATCCAGTCGTTATCACGCACAGAGATATCACGATAAAGATAGAGCCTAGTTCATATGGCGATATGGCTACAAACGGGCAAACAATCGACTTGCAAGACGGCGCAGCGGTCGATCCGCTAACTAATATGCTAAAAATCAGCGGCGAAAAAACTACCGTAGCTAGCGTCGCAAGGGCGCTAAGCAAGATGGGCGCGACTCCTAGCGACATCATCGCGATAATGGAAAATCTAAAGCGCGTGGGCGCCATACACGTAAATTTGGAGATAATATAATGTTAAACGTAGATACTTCGGCGGCTTTAAGCTCTTATAATAAATTTGCCACGAGCTCTATCGAAAATAGGCGCGCTAATAAGCCTCAAAGCGAGCAAGACGCGCTTTTAAAAGAGCAAACCGATGCTTTTGAGGCGTTT
>CAUQRE010000057.1:0-6458 GCA_963520315.1 uncultured Campylobacter sp.
AATAGAGCATCGTCGAGACCGCAAAGGCTATCAAAATTTGAACCGCAAGCTTAGCTCTAGGGCTTAGTCCGTCGTGGTTTTTGCCGCCTGAGATTTTGCGAAAATCATCTTTAAAACCAAGCGCGGTAAAGCCCGCTAGACAGATCAGCGAGGCAAGGACGAAGACGTTATCAAGACGCGCGCAGATCACGCTCGCCCCAAGCGCTGCTCCGATAAAGACCAGTCCGCCCATCGTCGGCGTTTTGGCCTTTTTTTGGTGCGGTTGGGGAGCTAGCTCATAGATGGGCTGGGCGGCGTTTTTGGCCTTTGCCCACGCGATAAATTTAGGCAGCGCCCAAACGGTCAAGCAAAATGCAATAAAAAACGAAAAACCCGCGCGAACGGTGATATACTGAAAGATATTAAAATTTGAGAATTCATAAATATAGTAAAACATAAAAGCCTTTATTTTAAAAAAGGCTAATTTTAGTATAATGCCGTTAAAAAATATCTAAATTTAAGGCAAAAATTTAAAAATGGCGCAAAAAACTATTTTGGTGATCACAGACGGCATCGGATACAATGAAAGTAACGAATTTAACGCATTTGCAGCGGCAAAAAAGCCAACATACGACTGGCTATTTAAAAACGTCCCAAACGCACTCATAAAAACCTCGGGCCTAGCAGTGGGCTTGCCCGACGGACAAATGGGAAACAGCGAGGTCGGGCACATGTGCATCGGCAGCGGGCGGGTTTTGTATCAAAATTTGGTAAAAATTTCGCTCGGTTTTGAAAACGGCGAACTGGCTAAAAGCCAAAAGCTTTTAAATTTGTTTAAAACCTGCAAACGCATCCACGTCGTCGGGCTTTACAGCGACGGCGGCGTACACTCGCACATGAACCACTTTGACGCGATGTGCTCTCTTGCGGTCGCAAACGGTTGCGAAGTGTGCGCTCACGCGATAACCGACGGTCGCGACGTAGGCCCAAAAAGCGGGCTGGCGTTTATAAAATCGCTGCAAGAAAAGGCGCAAAGCGGGGGCTTTAAGCTAGCTAGCGTTAGCGGTAGATTTTACGCGATGGACCGCGACAAGCGCTGGGAGCGCGTAAAAACGGCCTACGATGCGATGACGCGCGGGGAAAACGGGCAAACCGTGTCGCCGCTAGAATACATCATGCAAAGCTACGAAGCGGGCGTGACGGACGAGTTTATCGTGCCGGCTAGTTTTGGGGATTTTGGCGGCATCGGCGAGGATGACGGCGTAATATTTATAAATTTTAGAAACGACCGCGTGCGCGAGATCGCGGCGGCTTTGGGCGATGAAAATTTTAGCGAATTCGCGCGCCCGTTCGTCGTCAAAAATCTACTCACGATGACCGAATACGACGCAAATTTCGCCTTTCCCGTATTATTTGAAAATGAAAAGTTAAAAAATACCCTTGCCGAGGTTGTCGCAAACGCGGGCTTAACGCAGCTACACACCGCCGAGACCGAGAAATACGCTCACGTGACGTTTTTCTTTAACGGCGGCGTCGAGGAGCTCGCCCAAAACGAGACGCGCGTGCTGGTGCCAAGCCCTAAGGTCAAAACCTACGACGAAAAGCCCGAAATGAGCGCGCAGGCCGTGTGCGAAGCAGTGCTAAAAGGCATGGATGACGGACAAGACTTTATCGTGGTAAATTTCGCAAACGGCGATATGGTCGGGCATACGGGCGAATTTGACGCGGCGGTAAAGGCGGTCGAGGCCGTGGATGCGGCGCTGGGACGCATAGTGGCAAAGGCTAAAGAGAAAAACTACGCGCTAATCATCACGAGCGACCACGGCAACTGCGAGCAGATGAGGGACGCGCAGGGTAATTTGCTAACCAATCACACGACTTTTGACGTATTTTGCTTCGTGATGAGCGAGGGCGTAAGGGCGGTAAAAGCGGGCGGCCTAAATAATATCGCCGCGAGCGTTTTGGCGCTGATGGGTATCGAAAAACCCGCCGAGATGGACGAGGCGCTGTTTTAAATTTTATTAATATTTTGATAAAATGCGATTTTACTTTAAACAATAAGGAAGAAAATGAAATTTAGCGGAAAAAACGTGCTAATTACGGGAGCTAGCCGCGGTATCGGCGCGCAGATAGCCAAAACCCTGGCGCAAATGGGACTAAAAGTCTGGATAAACTACCGTTCAAAGCCCGAAATTGCCGATGCTCTGCAAGCTGAAATCGTAGCAAACGGCGGGCAGGCCGCGATGGTTAAATTTGATGCGACGGACGAGGACGAGTTTGTAAAAGCGATAAATTTGATCGCGGACGCCGACGGCGAGCTAAGCTATCTCGTAAATAACGCCGGCATCACGAACGACAAGCTTGCGCTTCGCATGAAGACTGAGGATTTTACTAGCGTGATAGGCGCAAATTTGACTTCGGCCTTTATCGGATGCCGCGAGGCGCTAAAAGTAATGAGCAAAAAACGCTTCGGCGCCGTCGTAAACGTAGCCTCGATCGTGGGCGAGATGGGCAACGCAGGGCAAGCAAACTACGCTGCTAGCAAGGGCGGAATGATCGCGATGAACAAAAGTTTCGCCAAAGAGGGCGCGGCGAGAAATATCCGCTTTAACTGCGTAACTCCGGGCTTCATCGAGACGGATATGACGAGCGAGCTAAGTGACGAGATCAAAAAAACTTACAGCGATAATATACCGCTAAAGCGATTCGGAAGCGCTAGCGAAGTGGCCGAGGCCGTGGCGTTTTTATTAAGCGACCACGCTAGCTACGTGACGGGCGAGACGCTAAAAATCAACGGCGGACTATATATGTAAGCGCGTAAATTTTGCGTTTTTGCGAAATTTTAAGCTAAAATATACTAAAATCACGAAATTTTTAATTTTTAGGAGAAGAAAATGGCAGTATTTGATGACGTAAGAGACGTAGTGGTTGAGCAACTAAGCGTGGCTCCTGATGCAGTAAAGCTTGATTCTAAGATTATCGAAGATTTGGGCGCGGACTCGCTTGACGTAGTTGAGCTGGTTATGGCGCTTGAGGAGAAATTTGAAGTAGAGATACCTGATAGCGACGCCGAGAAACTAATCACTATAAACGACGTCGTAACCTACATCGAGAACCTAAATAAATAAGTTTTTGCAAGGAGTAGCCTTGAAAAGAGTCGTAGTAACCGGCATTGGGATGATTAACGCTTTGGGGCTTGATAAAGATAGCTCGTTTAAGGCTATCTGCGAGGGTAAAACCGGCGTAAAAAAGATAACCTCTTTTGACGCGAGCGATTTTCCCGTTCAGATCGCTGCCGAGATTACGGACTTTGACCCGCTTACGGTACTGGATGCAAAGGAAGTCAAAAAGGTCGATAGATTTATCCAGCTTGGACTAAAGGCAGCTAAAGAAGCCATGGCTGATGCTAATTTCGGCGAATTTGACGCTGAGAATTTCGGCGTTAGCTCGGCTGCGGGCATAGGCGGTTTGCCTAATATCGAAAAAAATTCCAATACTTTGCTTGAAAAGGGCTCAAGGCGAATTTCTCCGTTTTTTATACCTTCTGCTCTAGTAAATATGCTAGGCGGTATAGTTTCGATAGAGCACGGCTTAAAAGGGCCAAATATCTCTAGCGTAACGGCATGTGCGGCGTCTACTCACGCCATAATCGAAGCGGCTAAGACTATAATGATCGGCGAGGCTCAAAAGATGCTAGTAGTAGGCTCCGAGTCTACGGTTTGCGGAGTAGGAATAGGCGGATTTGCCGCCATGAAAGCGCTCTCTACTAGAAACGATGATCCTCAGCATGCCTCTCGTCCGTTTGATAAGGACAGGGACGGCTTTGTCATGGGAGAAGGAGCAGGTGCGCTCGTGCTTGAAGAATATGATAGCGCGAAGGCAAGAGGGGCTAAAATTTACGCCGAGATTGTGGGATTTGGCGAGAGCGGCGATGCGTATCACATTACTTCGCCTTCGCTTGAAGGGCCGTTATCTGCTATGAAAAAAGCCCTTAAAATGGCTGGAAATTTAAAAATCGACTATATAAATGCGCACGGCACATCGACTCCGACGAACGATAGAAATGAAACAGCCGCCCTTAAGGCTCTTTTCGGAGATAGCGTACCGTCGGTTAGCTCAACCAAGGGTCAAACCGGGCACTGTTTAGGCGCAGCCGGCGCGATAGAAGCGGTTATCTCTATAATGGCTATGCAAGAAGGCCTCATACCACCTACCATAAACTACGAGACTAGAGATGAAGAATGCGACTTGGACTACGTGCCAAATATAGCTAGAAAAGCCGAGCTAAACGCCGTTATGAGTAACTCTTTCGGGTTTGGCGGCACAAACGGCTCTATAGTATTTAAGAAGATATAAATGGCAAGTTATCTAGACTTTGAGCAAAGTATCAAGCAAATAGACGACGACATCGCAAATGCAAGAATTCGCGGCGATGAGCATGCGGTGGAAATTCTAAATAAAAATTTAGAAAAAGAAACCGCTAAAATTTACAAAAATCTTAACGAGTTTCAGCGCCTTGCTTTAGCAAGACACCCAGATCGCCCTTATGCTATTGATTACATCAAAGGTATGATGAGGGATTACTATGAGCTACACGGGGATAGGGCATATCGCGACGATGCGGCGATAGTTTGTTTTATCGGCTATATAGGCTCTAGAAAAGTCGTCGTAATAGGCGAGCAAAAGGGTCGAGGAACCAAAAATAAACTGAAGAGAAATTTCGGTATGCCTTATCCCGAGGGTTACCGCAAAGCCTTACGAATAGCTAAAATGGCTGAGAAATTCGGACTCCCGATACTATTTTTGATAGATACTCCTGGCGCGTATCCTGGCGTTGCTGCTGAGGAGCGCGGTCAGAGCGAGGCGATAGCTAGAAATTTATTTGAATTTGCAAATTTAAAAACGCCGATGATAGCCGTCGTTATAGGCGAAGGCGGAAGCGGCGGTGCTCTAGCCATAGGTGTTGCCGACAAACTTGCTATGATGAGGAATTCGGTTTTTTCGGTCATCTCTCCGGAGGGTTGCGCAGCGATACTTTGGAATGATCCTTTAAAACAAGAACAGGCTACAAAAGCCTTAAAAATAACCGCCGACGACTTAAAAAATTTAAATTTGATAGACGATGTTATAGAAGAACCGGTGAACGGCGCACATCGAGATAAAGAAGCTGCCGTCAAAGCTCTTGCAACCTATTTTATAACCGAGCTTGAAAAGCTGGAAAAGCTAAAGGTAGATCAGCTTTTAAATGCTAGAATTAGTAAAATTTTAGCCGTCGGTGCGTTTGAAGAAGGAAAATAATTAACTACTCCAGGAATTTTAGAATATGGAAATATTGTTAAAATCCTAGCTTGTATAGCTCTTACTGAAGCTTTAAATTTGTATTATTTATTTATAGGAAGCTTGTCTTAATTCCAGATTTATTTGGTAGATGGGCGTTAAGCGGGTTATTGTATCAATAGTACTGTCTTAGTTAAGTTATTTTTCACTATAATAAAAAACGATATCAAAATAACCAAACAAGAAAATCAATGAACAATTTTGTATTATCTATACTTATGCGCATCTATGCTATTTGCTGATATAAATTTAAATACGGCAACCAAGGAGAGCTTGTGGGCCTAAACGACATCGGTTCAACGAAAATATACGCTATTATTAAATTCGAACCAACGAAGGCGGACGCCGTCATAGAGTATAGAAAACGAAGAAATTTAAAAGTACCAAAAAATATAAAATAAATGATAAAACCTCTAAAGCCAAAAACCTACCTAAAAATTGAGCAAATCAAAGACTAGGCGGCCTTCGAGGTAAGCCAAATAGCCCAAGATAAAGTAGAGCAAAAACCAAAAAAACTAAAGATATAGTAAAACTAGCTGAAAAAACCAAAGAAGGCGCGCGATATAAAACCCAATCCTAAATCCTCAAAAACAAGGACTATAAAAAGGACTATAAATAGGCCGCATTTAAAAATCCGCAAATAAAATGCCCGATAAACTCTAATCCTAGCGGTCTTAGTTAGCTAGGCCATCTTATCAAGCATTTTTTATCGCAGCCTTAGTTTGTTCTAAAGCATTAAATTTATCTTTCAGACGGCAAGGTTTGGATACTCTTTTGGCTAGAGCGCGAGCCTAGATACGTGGGTGCAGATGACGCTAAAGCCGCCGATTTAAATTTGCTTTAGGCAAGATTAAAATAAGCCTAACGCTCTTCGTGCGATTGCCGACGCAAATGGCTACATAGCGACTCTGTTTACGCAATAGTAAGAGCTGGGTATAAGAGCGTAGCATACGAGCAAAACCGCCCGCTTTCATAGTAAAGTCGCTTAGCCGCGCTTTATTAGCGGCGCATTGGATTTGCGACTTTTAGGAATGCGGCAATATTTCCAGCTTTAGATTAGGCGGTTGCAGTATATTTGCCTCGCTGGGTATTTGCTAAATTTAGCTTAGGGCGCAAATAAAATATCTGGATTATCGCAGTTA
>CAUQRE010000058.1:0-6449 GCA_963520315.1 uncultured Campylobacter sp.
CCCAGTATCTAAAAGCAAAGTCGTCTATCTCCTCTTGCGTTACGTATTTGGCTAGCTCGGAGTTTGGGTCTATCTTGGTGTCCGGCGTGATAGTAAAACCCGTCGGCACTGGGCTTGAGCCAAATTTATCAAATTTAACTCCCAAATACGAAAGATAAAAGAGGACGGCGGTAAAAGTGGCGAGTATAAAGATAGATTGCAAAAAGTTTTTCAATCCAAATTCCTTTAAATTAAGATTACATTTTGTATTTTACTACTAGCGTCTTTAAACAATTCTTTTAAAATATTTTTATAATCTTTTACTAAAATTTAAAAAATATACGGCAAAAATATCAAATTTGAAATTAAATTTAGCTCGATTTTATAATCAAAGTTGTAAAATCAGATCAAAAACTATTTAATAAAGAATAGATATGAGTAGAATTAGTGATTGCCTAAAGACAGAGCGTTATATAAACAAAAAATCATCTAAATTTAAAAAAGCGTTTACGATGCTAGAACTCGTCATTGTTATAGTCGCGGTAGGTATTTTAGCTTTAGCCGCTTTGCCTAGACTAGACCGGGATCAGTTAGGCTCTGCCGTAGACGACATCATGACTGCCGTTAGAAAGACTCAGCTTTTAGCGATGCAAGATAATACATTCGATCCAACTGATCCGGATTGGTATACGAAGCGTTGGAGAATTAGAGTAAGCAGTAATAGTTATGTAATAAGTAAAAGTGAAATAGGAAGAGATATAGAAGGGGTTTTAGATAAAAAATACGGCGTAACATATGCCGATATCGACTGCCCTGTCGTTTATCAGCCAGATCCAATGCATCAGATAGGTTTTGACGAATACGGTCGTATATTAGACCCTAGAAATTTAGCAAGAGGATATGGTAATGATGCAATAAACAGTGCGTTTTATCAATCTCCTTGCGTAATTAAAGTCCAAACTAAGCATCAAAAAGCAACTATAACCGTTGCCCCAATTACCGGTGCAATGACGGTAAGTTACGAAGATATCTAATTTAATAGTAGATTATAAAAATCTTGGCTCAATAAGACCAAATACTCCTTGGTTTGAGCTTAAGTTAAAGAGAGCCTTTAGGCATTGCATATAAAAACTGCACAAGAAACTTAGTATTAAAAACCGTTGAAATAAGTTATTTTGGACTCTTTTTATTATACGGATATCTTTGCGGGATTGAAATTTTATTTTCTACAAAATGCGCTCTATAAAGAAAGATTAAAGGCGGGCTAAATTTACGCCAAAGCCCGCCAGAGCCAAATTCGGCTTGATTAAAATTTATTTTTCCTTACGTCTGCGACTATCGTTTTAGCCATATCGTCGATTTGAGAGGTGATTTCGTTCGTGGTGCTTACGATACCGATATTTTGCTTGTTTATATCATCTATCTGGCTTACGCTTTGATTTATCATATTTATGCCCTCGCTTTGCTCCCTGATACTCTCGCTCATCTCGTTGATGCTTTGAGCTAGTACGTTTGCGTTAGCTTCGATCTCGCCTAGGCTCTTTTGAGTGCGTTCGGCTAGCTTTCTAACCTCATCTGCCACGACGGCAAAGCCGCGTCCGTGTTCGCCTGCTCTTGCTGCTTCGATAGCTGCGTTTAGAGCGAGTAAATTCGTCTGATCGGCTATATCGCGGATTATGACGATGATGTTTTTGATCTCCTCGCTTTGGCGAGTTACGTCCTGCGCCTTTTGGCTGATTGCGTTCATCGAGCTGCTCATCTGCTCGATCGCGGCGGCGCTTTCTTGGATAGAGTCTGCTTGCTTTTGAGCTCCGTCGGTTAGGGTTCTCATTGATTCTGCTAGGATTTTAGCTTTTTCTTCTAGCATTTGAGCTTCTTTTAGATTTTCTCTTAGCATATTACTTACGGCATCTCCCGCGCTTTGCAAGCCCACCATCATATCGCGCAGATCGCTTTCTATATCGTCTTTTAACTCTATGCGAGGCGTATAGTCGTTTTTATTATACGAGCTTAGTACAGCGGCTATACCTTTTAAATTTGACGATATGGAGCTAAAAAAGCGGTTTAGCAAGTCTTTTAGCTGCACTAGAGCCGGATTGTTCGGGTCTGATTTTATACTAGCTCCCATGTGGCCTTTTATCATGAGATTTGCGATGCCGTTCATCTCCTCGATTAGGGAGCTGTCTTTTTTGATACCGGCGATGACCTTATCGATATTTTCGTTTATCGCGTAACTCATGACGCCAAATTCGTCTCTAGCGGTTACGGCTAGCTTTTGCGGAGCAGGAGCCTCGTGGGCGATAAATTTAAACGTATCTTCCAGTCTTTCTTGGATGGTTTTTATCGGACTTAATGATTTTTTGAGCAGTATATAAACAAATGCGCTAAGAGCGATGATAAATATAGTCGCTAAAATAAGCTGAGTGCGCAAAAGTGGCAAGGTGTTTGACGAGAAGGTATCCGCGCCGATAGCCGCTACTGCTAGCCAGCCTTGATCGTTTATAGGGATTACTTTAGCCGTTACGTTTTGACCGCTCGTATTTACGTAAGCGATCAAGCCGTTATTATCGAACTTTTTAGCCGCATAGCCTTCGGCCACGGTTTTGCTAGCCGTGCTAACCTTGCCTATACTAGAAAGGTCGGGATGCAGCAAAATCAATCCGTCGCCTTTCATCAAAAGTACGTAACCGTAGTCGGTTTTGCCCATCGAGATTATCTTTTCGCTAAGATCCTTTACGTCTACGTCTATGCCGGCTACGCCCATAAACTTACCATTTTTGCTTATCGGCGTTACAAATGTTATAACCAAATCGCCAGTAGAAGCTTTTCTAGGCTCTAAAAATACCGCTTTGTTTTCCTTTACGGCGGTTTGATACCAGCCCCTAGTCCTCGGATCGTAGTTGTCCGCTACGGTCGTTCTTTTGCCGTCTGATTGGAAAAAGTCGCCGTTTTCTTTAGCGAAATACACGTATTTGATATACGAACTCGCAAACTCCTTTTCTAGCGCAACCTTAGCCATTATCTCATCATCGTCGCCGACTGATTTTTCAAGCCTTGAGCTGATTTTACCCAGTATCTCAAGGTGGTCGTTAAAAAAAGAATTCGTCGTTATTTTAACGTCGTCTAGGATTTGATCTTGGGTTTGACCGACTAGTTCTACGACTTTATTTTCAGCCGTATAGTAACTAACCGCCGAAATAGCGGCGAATGAGACGAAGAGCGCAATGATTAGCATCAACGCGATCTTGTTCGTGATTGAGCGCATTTATTCTCCTTAAATTTATTGTGAAGTTTCATTTTACAACTTTAGCTATTAAATAAAATTAAAATTTAGCGTAAATTATCAACCGCAAAGCAAATTTTAGTCCAAATTTAAGAAGGCACAAAAAAAGGTAAAATTAAGGATTTATCGCGAGAGACAAAATGGCGGTAAATTTAAGCAAATTTACCGCACGCGGCTAAATTTAAAAGCCCGGCTTAGAATAAAACGGCATCGATCAAACCGTCTCGCCGAGCTAAATTTAACCCGGCGAGGCTTTACCAAATTTAAGCCGCAAATTTTACTTCACGGCTTAATCTTTTAAGCAAATTTAGGATCGCTAAACGCCGTTAGCTCAGGTGCTTTACCCGTAAATTTCTCGATATTTACAAGCGCGGTGTGACTGATGTTGCCGTTTGCTAGCTTGCTAGTAGGAATATCGATGGTTAGGACGTTTGGCGAGCCGTTTTTGCAAAGACCCGCGTCAAATCCATCATACCATACGCCCTCGGCTAGCTTAACTACGCCCTCTTTGATATCTTGCGTCACGTATGCGCCCGCTAGCGCTTCGCCGCGCGCGTTAAACACTCTAACCAAATCGCCCGTTTTGATACCTTTTTTCGCGGCGTCTTTAGGGTGTATCCAGATCGGCTCGCGGTTTGCGATCGCGTAGTTTTCGCGCAGAGAGGTTTGGTTTAGCTGCGAATGGAGGCGATCGGTCGGATGCGGGCTTAGCATGTGTAGCTCGGCGGGTTTATCTTTCATACCTAGCCACTCGACCGGCTCAAACCACATCGGATGCGCGCCGCAGTCGTCATAACCCATTTTCTCGATGGTTTCGGAGTAAATTTCGATTAGGCCGCTTGGCGTTCCTAGCGGATTTAGCACCGGATCCTCTCTAAACTCGCCAAATCTCACCCACGCATCGCTCTCAGGCGTCGAGGCAAAAGTTACGGGCCTATTTTCATTCCAAAACTCCTCAAACGGCTTCATATCCGTTTCAAAATCAGGTATAGCCTTGACCTGCTCGTACGCCGCGCCGTAGTACTCTTTGATCCAGTCAAATTCATCCTTGCCGTTATCGGTGTAGGCTACGACTAAATTTTTAGCGTACGCCTTGCAAAGATCGACGAAAATTTGATAATCGTCGCGCGCTTCGCCGTATTTTGCCACGACTTGCTTCATCGGCACGATGTTCATATTCGAGTAGTCGCCCGTCATCGTGACGTCGTTGCGCTCGTACGCCGTAGTAGTCGGGAATACTATATCGGCCATCTTAGCCGTCGGAGTCCAGTAAGCTTCGTTTACGACTACCGTGCGAGGTTTGCGCCACGCTTCTAGCAGGCGGTTGGTCTCTTGATGATGAGCCAAAGGATTGCCGCCGACCCAGTAGATAAAGTCGATATCGGGATACGTGATTTTCTTACCGTCGTGATCGATCACCTTGCCAGGATTTAGCAGGGCGTCCGCGATACGAGCGACCGGGAATGCATAGTTTGTCGCCTTTTGTAGCCAGCTTTGACCAGTACCAGCAACCGCCGCGGCTTTAGCGACGAAGCGGCCGTTTGCATCAAATTCTCCGCTATCGGTGCCGATAAACTCGCCCTCGTCGTTAAATTTACCCACGCTTGCGCTATTTACGCCGCCGATAACCGCGCCTTTGCAAGTCGGAGCGCCGCCGTTTGAGTAGTGGTAGCTAAGGCCAAAACCTCCGCCGGGAAGTCCGATCTGTCCTAGCATCGCCGCTAATGTCACCATCGCCCAGTGCGGCTGCTCGCCGTGATGCGCGCGCTGCATACCCCAGCCGCTCATTATCATCGTGCGGTTAGCGGCGAAGGTATCTGCAAGCTCTTTAATGAGGCTTGCTTTTAGACCGCAAATTTTGCTCGCCCACTCCAAATTTTTAGGCGTGTCGTCGGTTTTACCGAGCAGATACGGCAGGAATTTATCAAAGCCGCTCGTATAGGTTTCGATGAAGTTTTTATCGTATTTGCCGCTCTCGTATAGGTAGTGCATCATGCCTAGCATCATCGCGGTGTCGGTGTTTGGTACCGGAGCGATCCACTGAGCCTTGTCGAAGTACTGCGCCGTCTCAGTTTTTATAGGGTCTATTATTATGACCTTTATGTCGCTGCGTTTTTTTAGTTCTTCAAAGTACTTAAAGCCCTGTTCGTCGGTACTAGTCCACGCTATACGAAGGGTTGCCATCGGGTTTGCGCCCCAGATAACGACTACTTTTGAGTTTTCTAGTACCACAGGCCAGCTGGTTTGCTGCTCATACACCTCGATGCTGCCTACGACGTGAGGCATGATGACCTGGCTAGCTCCCGTAGAATAATCGCCTAAAGACCCCACGAATCCGCCGCTAAGATTCATAAATCTATGAAGTAAAATTCGCGAGTTATGCACGTTGCCGCTTGATTTCCAGCCGTAACTACCCGCAAACACGCCCTCTAGTCCCTTTTGTTTTCTCGTCTTTTTTAGCTCTCTAGCTACTAGTTTTATCGCGTCCTCGTAGCGTACGCGCACCCACTCGTCTTTGCCTCTTAGCTCTGGTTTTGGCGAGTCCGGATTTTGCAAGTAACTTTTGCGCACCATCGGGTATTTTATGCGTGATTTGTAGACCATATCGGCGGTGTAGTGCTGCAACGGATTATACACTTCGCTCGTTTTTTGAAACGGCTCTGATTTTACGATCTTGCCGTCTTTGACGCTAACTTTTAGCATGCCCCAGTGAGCTGCCGTTAGCACCTCGCCGTTACGCACGTTTGCCGTATTTAGCTCGGCGCCGAGTAAATTTGACGCCGTTACGCTAGAAAACAAAGGAGCCGCCGCAAGCGCAGCTCCGCCTTTTAATACATTTCGTCTTTGTAGGTTCATTTTCCTCTCCTATTTTTACTTCTCGGTCGAACGAAGTCCGACCTCCGAGCGGAAGCGCAAGCGCTCCCTGCACCCACCTAAAGCACACCGCGCTTTCCACGTGCGGCGTATTGCTACAAAACCCAACTTCTCTACGCGGTTACGAGCGTAGCGAAGTAAAAAATCACGTGTCAGCGATTTTGTATCTTTTTCAAATCTCACCGCTTTTTTAGAAGCGGCGTAAATTTGGCTTATTTTTTTATTTTACTTCTCGGCCGAACGAAGTCCGACCTGCGATTCGTTTTTACCCATCGCTCGTATCGCCTATGCGATATACTCCGCTCACTCGCTC
>CAUQRE010000059.1:0-6446 GCA_963520315.1 uncultured Campylobacter sp.
GAATTCTTCCTTTAGGCTCTTTTTCGTGCCGTCAATCTTTCGCGTAAAACTCCACGCTAGAAAATAAACAAAGCCTATCTTAAAAAACTCCACCGGCGCTAGAGAAAATCCCGGCAAGCGTATCCAGCGCTTAGCGCCGCCGGCATCGGTAACTAGCGAGCTAGGCAGGGCATGCATCGCGCCCATGGCTATAGCGCAAAAGCCAAAAAGGCAAAACCCTATCCAAACCAAAGATTTATCAGGATCTAGGCGCGAAATGCCCCACATCAAAAATATCCCTATGACGCCGACTGCTAGCTGTCTAACGAAAAAATGATAAGGCTCGTAGTTAAAGTAAAGCACCGTAAAAACCGGCAAGGAGAGCGAAAACACCGCGCTAACCGCAATCAGCGCGACGCAGGAAAAAAATATGCACTTATCTACTTGCACCGCCGTCCTTTTCGTAAAATTTAAGCGGTGATTTTACTTAATCGCCGCTTACAAATAAGTTAATTCATAAGCTCAAATTTAGCCGTCGCCGCTTTCGTCCTATTTTATATTTATGTTTAAATTTTAGTCGTATACGCCGCTAAAAGATAAATGTAAATTTATCTAAATTTTAAAATTATATCGTTTATAAACGCGTATTAAGCAAATAAAATATAATATTCCGCATATAAAAATATAAAATATAATATTTTTATAAAATTTTAATAAGGAGCTTAAATGAAAGGTAAAATTTCCCTTGCTGCGTGCGCCGTATTAGCGGTATTTTCCGCGCAGGCAAACGCCGCCGAGGCTAGCGCGGCGCCCGCTTCTAAAAGCGCAAATCAAGCAAATAGCGTTCAAAACGTAGAGCTTGGCGGCGTCGAGATAAACAGCGTCGGCGACAATATCAGCGAAAGCGGCATCAGTGAAGGATTTTTAACAAAAAACGTCCAGCAAGGCATGCTAGCGGGCAAAAAGGTCATAAATTTACCCTACCAAATCAACACCGTAAGCAAGGAGATAATGAACCACCAAGGCGTAACCGGCTACGAAGAGGCGGTTAAATTTTTCCCATCCGCGCAAATTCAGATGCGTGGCGGCGCTACGGTCGGACGCCCGCAGACGCGCGGATTTGAGGGCAGCGTAGTAGGAAATAGCTTCTGGGACGGCTTTTATACTATCTCGACGACTGCGATACCTATGGCGATGTTTGAGAGTTTCCAGGTGCAAAACGGCATCGCAGGCTCGCTTTACGGGGCGCAAAACCCGGTCGGTATTTTTAGCTACACCAGAAAGCGCCCGACCGAAAATCAGCAAACCGTTTGGGCGGACTACACTAGCCGCGCAAATCTCGGCCTAGGTTTTGATAGCTCTATGAAATTCGATAAATTCGGCTACCGAGCCGTATTTTACGGTAGCGACGGCGCGAAGCAGGTAAAAGACAGCAATCATCAGCGCCGCCTAGCTAGCGTGGTTTTGGAGTTTTATCCGACCGACGCGCTTACTTTTGAGACGGCGGCAAGCTATTACGAGCACAACACCGCGGGCTTTGCGGGGCAATTAGCCCTTGGCGTAACAAACGGCAAGCTATCAAACGGACTTTACGTGCCAAAGGCCGTGGATAGTAAGGCTAAGGGCTTGGGGCAGAGTTTTGGCGGCATGACTCTAAAAACCACGACGGCAAGCGCGAAATTTAAATACGCGCCGCTTGAGCATTGGTATTTTGAGGGCGGTATGCAGTTTCAGCGCGCCGACCGTCACATTCATAGCGTGGTAAACTACCTCATACCGCGCGGCAGAACCTTTCAGGGCGTGACCTATCAAAGAGACGGCGACTACGTTACGCGCCATAGCGGCGGAGCGACCGCGGCGTATAGATTTGATCTGCCTAGCGGCTATCTAAAAGCGGTCACCGACTTTGATACTTTGGGGCTAAATCACGATTTTAGTGTGCAGGCAAACGGCTACCGATACGTGCAGTATCGCTATAAAAACGTCTCTACGCAGCCCTGGATAGGCGGCGGAAATTTATACGATCCAAAGGTTTACGCCGGTTCAAACGCAAAGCGCGGCTCAGATCTATACAAGCTAAGTACGACCGATATGTTTAATATCTCCGTGCTAGACGACATCACGATAAACGATCAATTTAGCCTCATGCTAAGCCTCTCAAACGCGTGGATAAAAGAGCGCGGCCGCCCGGCGGCAAGCGGCACTCCGCCTACTCTAAGGCCGATAACTACGAGATATAACGAGAGCGGGCTTAGCTGGGCGGGCAGCCTAGTTTATCATCCGGCACAAGACGTAAGCTTATACTTTACTTACGCCGATAGCTTACAACAAGGCGGCAGCGGCACGAACGCCGACGGTTCGGCCGTGGTTTTAAAGCCTTACCGCTCTAAGCAATACGAAATCGGCGCCAAAGCGCGCGCGGGCGAAACCGATATGAGCGCGGCGCTGTTTAAAATTTCGCGTCCGATCGCCTATCAGGCTAACGGGGTTTACGACGTCCAAGGCGATCAGGTAAATCACGGCCTAGAACTCATGGCCGGCGGCAAGCTAACCAGCGATCTAAGCGTGCTAGGAGGCGTAACGCTGATAGACGCCAAATTTAAAAATCCGCGCCTAAAAGAGGCCGAAGGCAAATACGTAAACGGCGTGCCCAGAGTTAATGCCAACATGCTCTTTGACTACGCGGTACCCGGCACTCAAAAGCTCGCGTTTAGCGCAAATTTCCACTACACGAGCAAGATGTACGTAGACGATCTAAACACCGCCGCGATTCCTAGCTTTTTTACGACCGATCTTGGCGTGCGCTATACGAGTCGCGCGATGCTAGGCAAGCAAACGACGCTAAGGTTTAACGTAAATAACGTATTTAATAAAAAATACTGGGTGGGGATGTATCCAGCAAGCGCAGACGGAGCGGGCGGCGTAGGAGCTAGCGGAGTGCTCGGGTCGGCAAACGGACTGACATTAGGAGAGAGCAGGACGTTTATGCTGTCCGCCGAGGTTAAGTTTTAGTTGATTTGCAATTTTAGCGGCTTGTCTCGCGAGTGCTTTTAAATGATTTCGTAAATTTCACCCTGCGATAGGCTACATGCCTTATCTTGGGACGAAATTTACTTCAAAACATTTAAAATCATCTCGCGATACTTCGCCTTATCGTTTTACGTTCAAATTTGGAGTTAAATTTATAAATTTGGCTTCAAATTTTAGCGCTAGCAAAATAAGGTGGTTTTTGATTTTATGCTTTAAAACGATTAAATTTTATAAAAAAGGAAAAAAATGAAAAAAATATTTACCCTTTTAGCGGCTTTGTTGTCCGCTTTCACCCTTAACGCTGCCGAATTTAAAGACGTAACCGACGCATCCGGCGACGTCGTAAAAGTTCCCGCAAAAGTAGAAAAAATCGCCACGCTTTGGTATGCGAACAATCAAATCATATTAATGCTAGGCGGCGCGGACAAGATAGTAGCGACCACCGATCTAATCAAAAACAACAAATGGTTTGCGCATATTTATCCTAGGATTTCAAGCATTCCAAACGGCGTAAACGGCAAAGACTTACAGGTAGAAGAGCTAATCAAACTAAGTCCCGACGTCGTCATAGCCGCCGATAAAAAGAACAAAGAAGAGCTAACCAAAAACGGCTTTACCGTGCTTTATCCGTCATTTACCAATCATGCGGATATGAAAAAAAGCGTATCTATAATGGCTGAGGTCATAGGTGGCGAAGCACCGAAGATCGCGGAGAAATTTAACGAGTATTTTGACGGTAATCTTAAAAAAGTGCTAAGTAAAACGGATAAGATCGCTGTGCCAGATAGACCAAAAGTGCTTCACATAGCAGACGGCAAGAATTTATTTAAGGTTGACGGCGCAAATACGATCATAGACGAGTGGATAAGGGTCGCAGGCGGCCAAAACGCGGTGCAAAAAGCAGGAAATATGCTTGAAATCAACGCCGAAGAGATACCTAACGCGGATCCCGACGTCATTATCGTAGGCAGAGCCAAAGCTCCCGAAATTTTACAAAAGATATACGAAAATCCTATCTACGCGGGTACCAAAGCCGTCAAAAATAAAAGAGTTTACGTAAATCCTACCGGCGTTTTTAGCTGGGATAGATATGGCGCCGAGGGAGCATTGCAAATTTTATGGGCGGCTAAGACCTTACATCCCGAGCTTTTTGGGGATTTGGATTTGCGTGCGGAGACGAAGAAATTTTATAAAGAGTTTTTGCATTACGATTTAAGCGACGATGAATTTAACTATATCTTAAACGGTTTAGATCCAAACGGAAAATAAAACCTACTAAACCGCACTTAGAGGGGGCGAACGTATAAACGCTTTCGCCCCGAATTTGCTCTCAAAAATCCTTTTTAATTTTTTTTATTTATTCTAAAATTTAGCGCTTGCTGCGATTTTAGACCGCTAAACTATAAACGCAAATTTATCTAAGTTAGAAAAATATATCGTGCATAATTGCCTATTAAGCTAATTATTTGTAATATTCTACGATTTAAATATAAAAATAAATATTTTAACACTTTACAAAGGAGCATAAATGAAAGTTAAAATTTCAGTCGCTGCATGTGCGGTTTTAGCGCTACTTGCGGCGCAAGCAAACGCGGCCGAGACCGTCAAGCTAGAAGGCGTCGAGGTAAATAGCGTCGGCGATAACATCAGCGAGAGCGGCATCAGCGAAGGCATACTAAACAAAGGCGTCGCCAGCGGACCGCTAGCGGGCAAAAAGGTGCTTGATATGCCTTATCAGGTAAATACGATGTCGATTGAGGCGATGAACCACCAAGGCGTGGCCGGTTTTGAGGACGCGGTAAAATACTTCCCTTCGGCGCAAATTCAAGCAAGAGGCGGCGTCGAGGTCGGTCGTCCGCAAACTCGCGGCTTTCAGGGCTCAGTCGTAGGTAACGTGCTTTGGGACGGCTTTTACGCTACTTCTACTACGGCTATACCTATGTATATGTTTGAAGGACTTCAGATACAAAACGGCCTTGCAGGCTCGCTTTACGGCGGACAAGATCCGGCGGGTATCTTTAACTACACTAGAAAACGCCCGGTGCCGTTTTCAAACACGTTTTGGGCTGATTATACGAGTAGGTCGAATTTCGGTATAGGCTGGGATACTTCGGATAAATTTCAGTACGTCGGCTACCGAGGCGTGTTTTACAAGAGCGACGGCGCAAGACAAGCTAAAAATAGCGACTACGGAAGAAATTTAGCTAGCCTAGGGCTTGATTTTTATCTAACCGAAAATTTTACCATCGAGACGAATTTTAGCTACTACAAACACAAAATGCTAGGAATGCCCGGCGGCTTTTCGGTGCCGGGTAGAAACGGCGTTTTAAACTTTGCTATACCGGACGCTACAAAAAATACGAAAGCGGGCCTAGAGCAAGAGTGGGCAGGAAGCGACCTAAAAACTACGACCGCTAGCGTTAAATTTAAATACGCTCCGACCGAGCGTTGGTATTTTGAGGGCGGATATCAGTGGCAAAAAGCCATCCGCGATATGTACGGCACGAGCAAAACTTTTACGAATCAAAACGGAGATTTTAGCGTAGCGGCTAGCGGAGGAAACGGCGCGGCAAGTAGGTTTGACGTACAAAGCTGGTTTGCTAAAGCTACGACCGAGTTTGAGACGTTCGGTATAGAGCACAACTTCGGCGTGCAGGCAAACGGATACATATGGACGATATACGGCGCTAGAACCGCAGGCGGAAGAGCAAATTTGGGCAACTCGAATTTATATAATCCAAAAACTTTTTCAAATCCGGGCGTAGCAAAAGGCGGCGGGGCTTATAAAAGCAGTGAAGGCACTATGAAAAACCTAACTATCGCCGACGATATAAAGCTAAACGACTACTTTAGCGTCATTTTAAGCGCGGCTAGAAGCAACTTTGAAAACAAAAACAAGCAAACGGGCGTAAAAACGTACGACGAGAGCGGCACTAGCTACGCGGCGAGCTTTATTTATCGCCCTGTAGAAAACGTAAGTCTATACTTAACGTATGCGGACAGCTTGCAAGCAGGCTCAAGCTATACTTATGAAAGAACCAATCCAAGATACGGCGAAACTGTCGTTTTAAAGCCGTTTAGAAGCAAACAATACGAGATCGGCGCAAAAGCCAGGATAGAGGATATCGACCTATCTACGGCGCTTTTTGAGATAAAACGCCCGATAGCCTATCTAGGCGACAACAACGAGTATAGCATCCAAGGCGAGCAGGTAAATAGAGGCCTAGAGTTTACCGCAGGAGGCAAGATAACAAACGATCTTAGCGTAATGGGCGGCGTCGCGCTAATACAGCCGAAGCTAAAAAAGGCAAAACAAGCCTACGCGCAGGGCAAGATCGTGGTCGGCGAGCCCAAAGTTCAGTCAAATTTACTCTTTGACTACGTCGTGCCAAATACCGACAAGCTAGCCCTAAGCGCAAATTTACACTACACCGGCA
>CAUQRE010000060.1:0-6399 GCA_963520315.1 uncultured Campylobacter sp.
TTTTAAATTTTTGCATTTTCGTCCTTTGGGACGAATTTTACAAGATAGAAGTTTAGAAGAAGCTAAGCCCCTAAAATAGGGGCTTAGAGGGATTAGGCTTTGGCCTTGCAGCCGCAGCTTCCCGCGATAAATTTAAGAATCTGGATAAAGAAGCAAATGCCGCCGATGATGAAGATCGTATCGCCGATCATCCTTAGCCAGCGTAAATTTTGCAAATGATCCATCTGTAAAAACTCCGCGCTTCTAGCGTACCACATGCCCACGTCTATCGCGGCGACGGCCTGATAAAGACCGATCGGAAGTAGCGACGCTAAGATCATCAGCATTAGACCCGCATTTAGCGACCAAAAGCCTACTTTCATCAGCTTGTCGTTAAATTCTTGCCCTTTGAAAAGGTAAAGCGCCACGAGCCAAACAAAACCTAGCGCCAAAAATCCATAAACGCCAAATAGCGCCGCGTGTCCGTGCACCGAAGTGGTGTTTAGACCCTGGATGTAGAATAAAAATAACGGCGGGTTGATAAGGAAACCAAACACGCCCGCACCCAGCATATTCCAAAACGCCACCGCGATAAAGCAGTAAAGCGGCCACTTGAGATTTTTTGCCCAGCTTTGCGCGAACTGAAGCGAATACTGATGGAAGGCCTCTGCCCCAAGAAGCACCAAAGGCACGACCTCAAGCGCGGAAAAGCTAGCGCCCACCGCCATGATCGGAGTAGTGGTTCCAGCAAAATAAAGGTGGTGGAAGGTACCAGGAATGCCGCCCATTAAGAATAAGCTAGCGCTTGCTAGGGTTGAGTAAGTCGCAAATTTTTTACCGACTAGACCCAAAGATGCAAACACGAACGCAAGCGACGCGGTCGCAAACACCTCGAAAAAGCCCTCGACCCAAAGGTGAACGACCCACCAGCGCCAGTATTCCATTACCGGCAGCGGGCTTCTTTGTCCATAAAATAGTCCCGCGCCGTAGAAAAGTCCCACCGCGATAGCAGAAGCCGTAAAGATAGCTAGCAGGTTTTTATCGCCGTCAGCCTTAAATCCGCCGACAAAGCCGCGAAGCACGAGCGCCATCCAGATAACAAGGCCGACGAACAAAATAAGCTGCCAAACCCTACCAAGCTCGATATACTCGTATCCTTGGTGTCCCAGCCAAAAGCTGGTAGACGTTTCCATCTTGCCCGCTATCGCCATGTACTCGCCGATAAAGCTACCCACGACTAGGAAAAGCAGCGCGTAGAAAAGCAAATCCACGCCTAGTTTTTGGAATTCAGGATCCGTGCCGCCGTTGATGATAGGCGCTAGGAAAAGTCCGGCCGCCAAAAAGCCCGTCGCGATCCAGAAAATGCTCGCCTGGATATGCCAAGTGCGCGCCAAAGAGTACGGGATGTGCTCGGATAAATTTATACCGTAAAACTCCTGTCCCTCGACCGTGTAATGCGCCACGAAGCCGCCTATCATGATCTGGAAAACAAATAGCGCGAGCGCTACGAAAAGGTATTTACCAAGCGCCTTTTGAGACGGAGTCAAATTTAGCTTCGAGAGCGGATCGGCATCGATAGGAGCGAGTTTCTCGTGATCTTTTTCGCCGTAGAAATTTGAAAACCAAACTAGTAAGCCAACGCCCGCAACCAAAATCGTAACGCTGATAATCGTCCAAAATACGTTTTCTTTCGTCGGAACGTTATCGATTAGCGGTTCGTGCGGCCAGTTGTTGGTGTACGTAGCCTCGCTATTTGGGCGATTCGTCGCCGTAGCCCAGGTCGCCCAGAAGAAGAAATCGTTTAGCTGCTCGCGGTTTTCCTCTTTAGCTAGCGTGTTGTTTTTCATCGCGTAGTTTTCGCGCAATTTTTGGTATTTCGGATCGTTACCGAAAAGCCCGTTATACTCGTCGCGCACTACCTTTGCCGCCGCGATCCTCTCGTCGCTGATCGTTATAACGCCGTTTTTTAGCGTATTCGTGCGGTATTCACTCTTTGTTAGAGCCTTGATGTTTGCTTGTTGCTCAGCGTTAAGAGCGTCAAATTTGGCTCCGTAAAGCTGATTTGCCTTTATATCCATAAACGCGACTAGCTCTTTATGCAGCCAATCAGCAGTCCAGTCAGGCGCCTGATACGCTCCGTGTCCCCACACAGAGCCCACCTGCATACCGCCGATGCTTTGCCAAGCCTCTTGACCTTTATAAATTTGCTCTTGCTCGACTATTATTTTGCCGTTTTTATCGGCGAAACTCACTACCGGCGGCGCTTCGCGGTAAACCTCTACGCCGTAATAGCCGAGTATCCCGAAGGCGATAGTAACGACTGCTACCAGCGCCCACCAATACTTCTTGTATTCACGCATACTTTTCTCCTTTGTGATGTTAAAATTCGGGCGATAGTTTATCCAAAACGCGAATTTAATCGAATGATTTGCGTCAATAAAAGGATAAAATCTGTCCTTAAAATATTGCTTATTTTAAAAATGTATAATTACGAAAATATATTTTGGGAGATTTTATGCTTAAATTCGAGATTATTTATAAATTTTGCCTAGTTTGCGCGCTGATTTTGGGGCTTAGTTTGCTCGCGTTTTCGGGGCTAAATTTTGCACTCGGAGAGTACGGCGAGTTTTGGATGGGCGCGCATAAATTTGCGGGCTTTTTGGTCGTTTTGGCTGCGCTTTTGCACGTGATAAATCGCAAGAAAAAGCTCGTTAAGCTCGCAAATGAATTTATAGACGTCGTAACTCGCCGCAAAAATCCGAGCATGTGCAACATGGACCGCATCATCGCCTCGCTCGAGCCATATACGATAGCCCAAATCTCGCAAAAACTAGGCTTTGACGAGGCTATTTTTTGCGAAACTTTACGCAAAAACGGCGTCAAATTTAGCGGCGCGGATCAAACCTTGCGCCAAATCGCCTCTTTAAACGACGAAAAGATATTTTTCGTGCTGGTTCTTATCGTCGAGGCAAAATTCGGCAAGAGATTTTGCGGCGAGCTTAAATTTAAAGGCGGCGGAAAATTTAGAAAAACGGCATAAAATCAAACTACCGAGCGCCGTTAATGCGGGCCGATATTTGCCAAAAGCCGCAGATAAAGCTCTGCACGCTCCAGCGCCTAAACGCGCAGTCGTAGCAGCTCCTCTCGCCGCCGTAGCTCGTATCCTCTTCGTCGTTATCTAGCTTAAATTTAGCGCAGTTTCGGGCTATTTCTCGCGCTTTTTCGTAGTTAAATTTGCCGAATCTAAACTCGCCCTTTTCGTTAAAATTTAAGCTCATCAAAAATCCCGAAGCTCTTTTACGCTTAAATTTCTAAATCCGCCGCCCGATTCTTTTTTGACGAGTAGAGTCGCCTTAAAATCCAAAAATACGGGCTTTAGCGCGCCGATTAAATTTACGCGCTTATCGGGCAAGAGAGGTTTAAAATTCTCATCCGCGACCGCCTCGATAAAATTTAATCCCAAAAGCTCGGCTACGCTCAAATTTGATTCTTTTAGTTCAAATTTGCCTCTGATTTTTCCGTCGCTTCCGCTAAGCCTAAGCCCTATACCGGCAAGCGCGCCGATGACGCCGCGAGCGCCGCTTTTTAGCTCTTTTAAAAATACGTTTTGCAAGGCGGCCTCCTCAAACGCCTGCTGCGGCTTTAAAAATATCTCCTTTGCGCTCTTGCCAAAATTTATCAGCTCTTGCGCGTTTAAGATATCTTTTTCAAAGACCGCCGCGATGCCAGGCTCGGCGCTAGGCGCGCATTTGCGCTCCAAAAGTTCAATGGCAAAATTTAGCGCGCTCTGCTTTTGTGCTTCATCTAGCATAGCTTCTAGGCACATGCAGCTGTTGTGTGAGGTATAGTTGATGCGAGGATCTAGCAAAAGCTGGTGGCGCGTGACGAAAGAAACGGGCGCGAAAGAGCCGATAAATGCGGCTATCTCTTCGGCTAGCAGTCCCGTAGAAATCTCGCCGCCAAGCTCGCCCATATCGTCGATGCAAAGTAGAAATTTAAATTTCATTTTAGCTTCCTTAATATTTAAGTCGAATTTAACTATTCGTAAAATAAAATTATATCTTTATATTTTAGTAATATTTGACGCTATAAGAACGTATTTTATAAAATATAAAATAAAAACTTGATTTTTAAGGAGTTATCGTGAGAAAAATCGGTCTGATCGCGTGTTGTGCCGCGGCGGCGCTGTACGGCGAGGTTTTTACGCTGGGTAAGGTCGAAGTCACGCAAAACGTAGGCGGCTTGCAAAAAAGCGATGCAAACGTCGCCGTAATCAATGAAGAGCAGATGCAAAAAGATAACATCAAACGCCTTTCACAAGTCGCTTACGCTACGCCGGGCGTCTATGTAGACAAAAAAGGCCCGCGCGCCGAGCAAAATTTCTACGTTCGCGGCTTTGACGCGCGCAGAACTCCGCTTTTTATCGACGGTATCCCGGTTTACGTGCCTTATGACGGCAACGCCGATTTCGGGCGATTTACGACCTTTGATCTAAGCCGCATAGACATCTCAAAGGGCTCTAGCTCGGTGCTTTACGGCCCAAACACGATGGGCGGCGCGATAAATTTAATCACCAAAAAGCCTAGCAAAGAGCTTGAGGGCAGCGTCGGCTACGGCTTTGAGACGGGCAAAAACGCAAAAACCTACGGCAATAACGTAGATTTTAGCATCGGCACGAAGCAAGAGCTATTTTACGCGCAAGCAGGCGGCAGCTACATAGAGGATGCGGGCCAGCAGATGTCTCGTAAATTTAACCAAAAAGTAACAGGCAACGAGGGCGGCGGCAGGCGCGACAACTCGGTGCAACGCGATAAGAAATTTAATATAAAATTCGGCTTTACGCCAAACGAAACCGACGAATACGCGGTAGCGTACGTAAATCAAAAAGGCGAAAAAGAGCAGCCTATGTATACCGGCAGATACGCGGCTTTCTCTCAAAAAGACCGTTTGTGGGAGTGGCCGCAGTGGGATAGGCAAAGTATTTACTTCTTGTCGCATACGGAATTCGCAAATAGCCTTTATATAAACACCAAAGCCTTTGCGGACGAATTTAAAAACGAGATGTATGATATCAGCGCCCTGGAAGATAGCAAATATAAAGATACGGCGTATGGATTTAGCTTAGAGACGGGCGGAAATATAGGCGATAAAGATACGCTTAAATTTGCCGCAAACTACAAACGCGACAAACACTCGGGATATAGGGTTCATTATACGGGGAGGTTTGGCACCGAACCGACCGTTACCTTTGTAGATAAGACTTATAGCTTTGCGCTTGAAAACACTTACAAATTTAGCGATTTTACTAGATTGATTTTAGGCGTTAGCTACGACGTTAGAGACGCCGTAAAAGCCGAGGACTATATCCAATTCCGCGGCGGAGGCGGAGGCGGCCGCAACAACCCGGCCAACTATAAGCTTACTTCCTTTGACGTAGGCAAAAAGCACGCCTTTAACTACCAAGCCGCTATCAAGCACAACTTTGACGGCGAGGACGAGCTAAGCCTAAGCTTTGCAAAAAAGACCTATTTTGCCAGCATGAAAGATAGATATAGCGAAAGATTCGGTAGATTTTTCGCAAATCCGTATCTAAAACCGGAAATAGCAAACCACTACGAGGTCGGCTACCAAAGAAATTTCGGCGAGGCTTTGAGATTAGAGACGGCGGTATTTTACTCAAGGGTTAAAGACGCTATCGGCTCTACCAGCGTTACGAAATTTAGGCAAACCAGAGACATGGCCGTAAATGTCGATAGGGCTTATTACAAGGGATTTGAGCTTGGAGCGAGCTACTTTGCTACGCGCGATTTAGAGCTAGGCGGAACTATACCTATATGAGCGCAAAATACAAAGAAAACGGCAAAGACGCCTTAGTTTACGATTTGCCGAAGCATAAAGGGTTTTTGTACGTAGATTATAAAATTTTACCGAAATTTAGCGTCTACGCTTCTCAAGAGCTAAGCTCAAGCTTATGGTCTAGGGTGCCTACTAGAACCGGCCATGTAGATCATAAAACCGCGGGCTTTGGCGTAACGAATCTTAAATTTACCTACAAACCGACCGAAGCTCTAAGCTTTGAAGCGGGCGTGTCGAATTTATTTGACAAAAACTACGAGTACAGAGAGGGCTTTCCTGAAGAAGGAAGAATTTTCTTTACAAACGTAAGATATAAATTCTAAATCCTCAAACCAGCTTTTTACAGCTGGTTTGCTAATGAATTTTGATAGAATTCATTAGCAAGCTCTTTTTAAATTTAAAGGCAAAAAATGTTTAAAAAATTTCTGTTGTTTTTCTTTGCGTTTTCGGGCTTTTGCCTTGCGATGACGCCTGAGCAGATCAAAGACTACATCGCGCAAAACAGCGAGAATATCGAGCAGCTGCAAGGCACGCCCGCTAAAATTTACGCCAGCTCGCCGCCGC
>CAUQRE010000061.1:0-6395 GCA_963520315.1 uncultured Campylobacter sp.
CGAAAACGAGGGTGATCTGGTATTTGCGGCGACCTTTAGCGACACGCAAAAGGTAAATTTCGCCATAACTCACGCAAAAGGCGTGCTGTGCCTCGCGCTAAACGAGGAGATCGCGCGTCGCCTCGATCTAAATTTGATGGTGGATAAAAACACATCCTGCCACGAGACAGCGTTTACCGTCACCATAGACGCCAAAAACACGACCACGGGCGTGAGCGCCTACGAGCGCGACGTCACGATCCGCCTGGCAGCCGATCCGATGTCAAAGCCGCAGGATTTCGTGCGCCCCGGGCATATTTTCCCGCTCATCGCTAAAAAGGGCGGCGTGCTAAGCCGCACCGGACACACCGAAGGCTCGGTCGATCTATGCAAGCTTGCCGGCCTAACGCAAGCAGCCGTCATCTGCGAGATCGTAAAAGAGGATGGAAATATGGCTCGCAGACCCGATCTAGAGGAGTTTTGCGAGAAATTCGGGCTAAATATGGTCTCGGTCTCCGAGCTCGTGCAGTACCGCCTAAAACACGAAAGCCTAATCGAGATAAAAGAAAAAAGCGCGGCTAAGATAGCGGGTTTTGACGCCCTAAAATGCGAGATCCTAGATCACAAGGGCGAGCGTCACTATGCCTTTGTTTTCGGCGAGATAAAAGACAAAACCGCGGTCAAATTTCATCAAATTTCAAGCGACGTGGAGCTGCTTGCCTCCGATAAATTCGCCGAGCTGCTGGAGTCGCTTGAGTATCTATCCAAAAACGGCGGCGTCGCGGTGTTTTTGCAAGGCGAGGAAAAGTGCGGCGGGCAGGTCAAGGACTACGGCATCGGCGCGCAAATTTTGCACAAACTAGGCGTCAGTCGGATCGAGCTTTTAAGCGCGAATAAAAACAAAGATTTCGTCGCGTTAAAGGGATTTGGACTTGACATCGCGGGCTACAAAGAGTAACGCAAGCGGGCCTAGCGAGGTCGCCAGGGCCTTTGCCAAGACGCTAAATTTGGGGCTTTTGTACGCGGACAAAAAAGGCGTCATAAAATTTATAAATAAAAAATTTGAGCGGATTTTCGCTCTGGCGCCAAAAATTTTTTACGGAGCGAAATTTGACGATATGATCGCCGCGGCGCAGGGACTTGACGAGCTAAAAAGCTTTGAAAATCTCAAAAATTGCCCGCTAAACTCGCGCGATTTTATCGTGCAAAAAGGCGAAAAAAGCTTCAGGCTAAACGTCTCAAACGTGCTTGAGGGCGGGGTAAAATTTGACGGATTTATCCTCGCGGTCACCGACGTCACGCACGAATCGGAGCTCGAAAAAAAAGAGCTTGAGCATAGGCGCTCGGTGCTAGCCCACGCCAAAACCGCGCTGGTGGGCGAGATGATAAACTCCATCTCGCATCAGCAGCGCCAGCCTCTAAGCGCGCTGGGGCTGTATCTGGATAATATCGATGAGTGTGCGCGCGAGGGCGAATTTGAGCGTATACCGGCTCAAATCGCAGCCTGCAAAAAGAGCCTAAGGCTCATGGACGAAACGATAAAGGCGTTTAGAAATTTTTACGCCAGCGGCGAGGGTGCGGCGAAATTTGATCTCGTTAATATCATAAACGAGCTTATTTTGATAGTGCGGCCAGAGCTAAACTCTCACGGTATCGAGCTAAAATTTGCTAGCAGTAGCGGCAAATGCGAGCTAAAAAGCGTCGCTAGCTACGTGAGGCAGATCTTGCTCTCTTTGCTCTCAAACGCCAAGGACGCGCTAGTTGAAAGCGGATGCGTGACGCCGCAAATTTTAATCGAGCTAAAGAGGACGGGCGGGCTATTTTGCGTGAGCGTGAGCGATAACGGCGGCGGGGTTAAGGCGGATAGAGATGAGATTTTCGAACCGTTTTTTACGACGAAAAATATAGGTACGGGCACGGGACTAAGCGTAGCTAGGGAACTCGCCGTAAAAAAGCTAGGCGGCTCGCTGGAGCTTGAAAGTGCGGCAAATCCGACTAAATTTACGCTATTTTTGGGCGAAATTTAGACGAGGCTATAAATTTGAAAATTAGTTTGCAAACTTAAGAAACACAAGCAAGAAACGAGGCTAGCGTGTATAGCAAAATAAAAAATATCTTAAACGGCGTAAATTTACTCATCATCGAGGACGACGAGAATCTGCGCGAAAGCATCAAAATATCGGTCGAAAACTACGTGAGCGAGGTTTACGCCTGCGCAAATGCCAAAGAAGCGCTGGAAGTTTTTGAGGCAAAGGGCGTAAATTTGGTGCTTTCGGACATCAACATGCCGCATATGAACGGGCTTGAGATGGCGGCTCGCATCAGGGGGCTGGATAAAGACGTGCCTATCATTTTTCTCACCGCATACGATAGCGACGAAAATATGCTTAGCGCGATAGAGCTGGGTAGCTTTGGCGTGCTAAAAAAGCCGTTTGAAAAGCGCGATCTAATCATGCAAATGAGCTTTGCGGCGAATAAATTTAAAAACGATTTCGCCCAGGTCGATCTAAAAAACGGCTTTAAATTTAACGCCTTTAGCAGGCAGCTAACAAAGGACGACGAGCCTGTGGCGCTAACGAAAAAAGAGCAAAATTTACTCCATCTTTTTCTAAAAAATCAGGGCCGCGTCGTGAGCTTTGAGATGATCGAGTCGTGCGTCTGGCAGGACGGCAGCTGCACGGCTGATGCTATACGAAGCTTCGTCTATAAACTACGTAAAAAACTCTATCCCGAACTCATCCAAAACGCGCAGGGCAGCGGATATGCGCTGATTTTGGACGGGCAAGGCGGGCGAACTGTAAGTAAAATCTGCTACGTTTGAAATTCAAACGCAAAATTTAATTTTAAAGATTAAGCTTTTTGCGTTTTACGGCTTTAAAAATAAAATTCGGCGCATTTTTAGGATCGCCGACCCTTAGCAAGACTGCGGCAAAATTTGAGTGCGCAAGGTTAAACGAGCGGCTCAAATTTAAAGCGATATGAGGCGCCAAAACCCGCCTTTTATCGGCCGGTTTTGCGATTATCGCGCCCTGCGCGCCTAGTTTGCGACTATTTTTTCTTGTTCGCGCCGATTTGCCTTGCGGTAAAATAAATAGCAAAGCTTTTAAATCCGTCCGTCAAAACGGCGATTTTAGCTTACCGCTTAAATTTACGCGAAATTTGATCTAGCGTTACTTGTTGATTAGCCGTAAAAAGCCTTTGATCTTTTGCGCTCTTACGCCCTCGTCCTCGTTTTCGCCGAATTGATTGCCGCCGTGAGAGTAGGGCGGCAAATCCTTTACGAAGTCCAAAATTTCGCCGAATTCTAAAATTTTGCCGTGCAGGTCGTAGCCGACGTTTAGCGCCTTGCCCTTTATCTTCGCTACGTTTGCGTGGATATGTCCGTAGAGATGGATAGCGCCGTGATGGCCGCCGTTCCACTCGCAGACGGGATAGTGAAAAAGCGCGAGTCTAAAACTCTCGCCGCCGTGTTTTAGCGCTAGCTCCTTGTAGTCGCAAATCTCTTCAAACAGCGCGTTATTGTCGTTTTTGCGCATCGCCAAAAGCTCGTCCGCGCGCTTGCGAATTTCTTGGTCGTGATTGCCTAAAATCAATACGTGCTTGCCGTTTAGGCGTTTTAAAATTTTAAGCGTCTGCTCAAAGTCCTTGTGAAAGCTGATGTCGCCTAGATTATAAACCTCGTCGCAGGGATTTACGCGCGAATTCCAAAGGCGGATTAGCGTATTATCCATATCGTTTATGTTTTGAAATTGCCTAAAATTTGGATGAAATTTCATGATATTTGCGTGTCCGAAATGTAAATCCGACGTAAAATAAGTCATTTTTGCCTCCTTAAACCTACCTCGAATTTTTCGCCGCTTTTTATTTCCATTATAACCAGCCGTCCGAAAAACACCGCACCGCAGTCCATCGCAAACACGCCGTTTCCTTTATCATGGATTTCGTTGTCGCGATTTGGAGTGTGTCCGAAGTATATCTTTTTGCCCGCGTCGTTATCTAGCCAAAACGGCGCCCTTCGCCACATCACGAAGTCCTCGTCTTGGCGTTCTAGCGAAATTTTAGGATTATACGCGGCGTGGACGAACAAACTTTGCTCTGAGCTTACGATATGAGGCATCTGCTCTATAAACTCTTTAACCGCCGGCGGAATGTCCGTAAATCCGCGATCCTTTGCGCTTTTTATGGTTTCCTCGCCGCCGTTATTTATCCACGTGTAATAACTCTGCGCGTCATCCTCAAAAATAGCTTTATAAAGCATATCTTCGTGGTTACCTCTAACGTGTAAAATTTGCCGTCCTTGCGCGATGAGCTCGGCGTAGCGCAGATATAGCCCGATGCTATCCTCGCCCCTGTCGCAGCTATCGCCTAGGATTATTATTAGGTCGTTTTTAGTCAAATTTATCTTTTCAAGCATCGCGTCAAATAGTCCAAGGCAGCCGTGAAGGTCGCCGAATACGAAAATCCGCTCGAAATCGCTTTCGTTTATGCGTTTAATTTTTAACATTTTTACTCTTTTGAATTAAATTTGCGGAAATTTTGGGTTAATGTGAGAATAAAGGCGAACTGATTTTACTCTATTTAGATAATAATGCGCTTAAAAATACCGCGTCCGTCCGCCGTAGCTCTAAAATTTAGGTATAATCGGGCCAAAATTTTAAGGAGAAAAAATGCAAATAAATTCGCAAGAAGTAACGCAGGCGCCGGGCAATAACACCGTCTTTCAAACTTGGCTGCTAAGCGGCGACGAAAACGCCTGTAAAAAGGGCTTTGAGAGGCTTTGCACTTTGGTGGTAAATTTAAACAAAACGGCTAAAGTGAGGTTTGGCGCTGAGGCGAACGTAAACTGCGTTATTGCGGTCGGGCACGACGCGTGGCTAAAACTAGGACTCCCGCAGCCGCTACCAAAAGAGCTTGTAAATTTTAAATCGATAAAAGGCGATAAGCACGAAGCCGTAAGCACCGCGGGCGATATCCACGTGCATATTAGGGCGTTAGACGCTGCGGACTGCTTTGATATGGCGCAAAATGTAAAGGCCGAGCTTTTTAAATTTGCCAAGCTTGCAGACGAAACTCAGGGTTTTAAATATCACGACGGTAGGGCTATCATCGGTTTTGTAGACGGTACGGAAAATCCAAACGGCGAGGATAGAGATTATTTTGCCAAAGTCGGCGACGAGGATGCGAAATTTAAGGGCGGAAGCTATGTGTTCGTGCAAAAATATAAACACAAAATGAGAGAGTGGAATGCAACTAGCGTGAGCGAGCAAGAAAAGGTCATCGGCCGCAAGAAAGCAGACGACATCGAGATGAGCGAGGATGAAAAGCCTAGCAACTCGCACTCTGCCGCGGCAAACGTAGGAGATGATAAAAAAGTCGTTCGCGGAAATATGCCTTTTGTCGAGGGAAGCGTGACGGGGACGTACTTTATCGCGTACGCTAGTACGTTTTCGACGGTTGAAGCGATGCTAAATAAGATGTTTATCGGCGAGCCGCGCGGCAACTCGGATAGACTACTTGATTTTAGCACGCCGATCACCGGAGCGCTATTTTTCGCGCCTACTTTTGATATGCTCTCAAGCTATAGCGCGGAGTAGGATTTTTGGCCCGCGAACCCTCCTAAATTTCGGGCGTTTTGCGGGCTACCGCTTTAAATTTTGCTTTTAGTAACCTCGCCGAATTCGCTTTTAAAATTTAAAACCGAGATTAGTATTTTTTCATAAGCTTTTACCGCTAAATTTGTAAATTTTGCTTGTAAATTTACGGCATGAACCGCACAAATATAAAATCATAATTTCATAAAATCATACTTTCATCATACTTTTCTTATACAATCCTTTTACATTTTAAATTTAAGGGAGCAAAATGAAAAAAATCCTACTATCAAGCTTGCTCGCCTGTTCGCTATTTGCGGCGGGCGAGGTGTATAGCCCGTCGGTAAAAGACGTCTATGCCGATGCGACGTCGCAAAAAAGCATAGGCAGGCTCTTACCGACTAATGCCGTAAAAATACTAGCGAACGAGGGCGACCGCGTGAAAATCTCCGTTAAAGGCTACCAAAATCCCGCCGTTAGCAACGTCGTTTACTTTAGCGACTCCGAGCGCGTCATCGCCGTAGCTTTTGCTAAAACCGCGACGCCTGAGATCAAGGTCGTAAAAAAGGGCGCTAACGGCAAATGGGACGAGGTTGAGACCGTGGTTTATGCGCAAAAAGACGGCTTTACTAGCGATTTAGGCGGGCTTTTTGCTAAGGGCGGCGAGCTTTACAAAGATAGCTGCGGAGCGTGCCATTCGCTACATCAAACCACGCACTACAAGGCAAATCAGTGGCCTAACCTGCTAAAATCGATGATCGCGCGAACGGCGATCGGCAAAGACGACGAGTGGCTGGTAATACAGTTCTTGCAAAAGCACTCTGC
>CAUQRE010000062.1:0-6271 GCA_963520315.1 uncultured Campylobacter sp.
TATTTACGCTCATCGGATGCTCGACGAGGTTTTGCGGATGTTTTTCTTGCTCGTAGGCTAGCAAAACTACGTCCGGATCGCCGAAATCTAGCCCCCATGCCTCGTCGTGTTCGGCGCACTCGTCCTGACCCATAGCTTTACGCATGGCTTGCACGCTAAAGCCGCCGTATGCTCTACCGTCTACCGCAAACATCCAGTCGCTGATTTGCTCTAGCGGCACCGCGACTTCGTCGCCGCTTGCGACGCTAGTTAGTATGCCTGGGTCGTTGGACAGCACGCCGTAAACGCGCTCGCCGTCAAAATACACGTCGTTTATCCACATATGCTCGACCTCCGTATGGCCGCCGATATCTTGCGAAAAGGCAACCTTGACGCAAGCGAAGTCAAGCCCCGGGATAATGCGGTGATTTTCCCAGTATAGCTCGCGCCAAAAGTACCTAAAGCTCTCTCTAGCCCGTTTAAAAGCCTCTAGCATCGCCGCGTCTTCGCCGTCTGCATAAAACACAGGTTCGTTTTCTTTATCGTTTATATTTTGACCGTTTTTTGCGTCCGACTCGTCGCCTAATATCTTTTTAAATAGTCCCATATTTTTCCTTTAACTTTAGTTTGTATTTATTTAAATTTACTGCAAAACCCTCGCGTAAATTCGCCTATTTTTATCCGCCCGTGCATCCAAGGCTATGGGGGGGGGTGCGAAGGGAATGCAAATCGTCGCGTCTTGATTTTAAAAAAGCAAAAAACGAGTCGCGAATGCTAAAGCTGTTTTCGGATTTTTCGTTTGTATCCATCGTCTGCTCCTTTCGTTTGTTTTTCCGCTTTTTAGCGCGTTTGGCTTGTAGCGGCTTGCTTGTTTTTTAGCTTAAATTTAGCGCCGCGTTTTTAAGCTCTTATCGCTTTGTCTGCGGCGATTGATATAATTTTAGCCGCGAAATTTTAAGCTAAATTTACAAAACCGCTTCATCTAAATTTAGGCGTTAGATTTTTGCCGCTATGCATTCTAGCTGATTTAGCACGATTTTTGCGCGCTTGCTAGATTTAACCGCGAATTTAGTCTAAATTTTGGCTTGCTTATCCGTTTTGCTTAGGCTACAAAATTTATCTACAAATTTAGCCGACGCGTTTAAATTTAGTTTGTGATTAGCCGCGAAATTTAGTCGCAAAATCTCTCGTCGGCGCGATTTTGCTTGCGTTTTTTTAAAAATTCTTCTTTATTTTTAGGATCCGCAAAATACTCGTCTTGCTTTTGCAGACTTTTTTCTAATAAGCCTTCGGCATTTTTGAGTGCGGCTTTGCGATCTTTAAATTTAGACGGGAATCGCTCTAAAAACACCGCCTCGTAGGGTGGGCTTTCGTCCATTCGTTTGCCCGTAAAATGGCGGCTCGTTGCTTTTTTAGATCGCAAAAGGCGTAGGGATTTATTACGTCGCCTACAAGCTTAACGAAGGCTAAATTTACGTCCATAGTGGAGGCAAATACTGGGTCTTTTACGTCTAAGACCTCGGTAAAAACGATGAATCTATTTTTGCCGACATAAAACCAAAACGTCGCCTCGTCCTTTAGCCCCAGATCAAAGGCGCGCGCGGCAACCGTCATTAACGTGCTAGGCGCGACTAGTCCCGGCGCGTCCTCGATAATTTTTATCGCTTTTTGCAGACTTTCTACGTTATTTTCCATGAGTAGGCCGTCTATCGCATCGTAAACGCGTACGTAATTAGGCACGCCGCCGCTTGCCGAGTAGAGATTTGAGACGTAGATATCGACGGAATTTACTTTTTGGGGCGCATCGTCGGCCGTTTGCGATACGAATTTAGCATTTTTGCTCGGCATAAAATTTAACGCATCTGCTCTAGGCATCGGCATTGCTGCGTATCCTTGCGCGTTTATGAGCGTAAAAGCAAGCGAGGCCGCAAGTGCGGCGGATAAAATTTTACTCATATTTTTCCTTTTTTAAAAATTACCGACCGAACGCAAATGTCGAATGCAAGCGATAAATTTTAAACGCAAATTTGCACGGCAAAGAGCGTGCTAAATTTAGCCCAAATTTATAAAATCATCGCCGATTTTACGAGCTTTGGATTAAAATTTACGTAAGCAAACTACAAATCCGCACCCAAACTACGGGTTAAATTTATAGTCCTAGCACCGTTTTTAACAGCATATAAATGAGCGCCGCCGAGCCGCCTGCGATCGGTAGGGTGATAACCCACGCAAGCACGATAGGCTTGACCATTTTCCAGTTGGCGTCGCGGTTTAGGATACCGATGCCAAGCACCGCGCCGATGAGGATGTGCGTCGATGATACGGGGATGCCTAGCTTTGTGGCTAGCAGGATAACGGTACTGGCTGCTAGTTCGGCGCTAAAGCCAGTCGTAGGCAGGATCTCTGCTAGCTTACTACCGATGGTAGCGATAACCTCTTTGCCTAAAAACCAAAGCCCGACCACGAGCGAGATGCCAAAAGTTACCATCGCTATGCCCGGCACCGGCGCGGTAGCGTTTATCGAGCCTGTTTTTAGCACGTCCAGGATCGCGGCAAACGGACCCACGGCGTTTGCGATGTCGTTGGCGCCGTGAGAAAATGCAAACGAGGAGGCCGTAAATATCTGAAACCATGAGAAAATGCGGTTCGTGCTCTTTTCGGCGTTGTCCTTTTTCATCACGTTTATCATCGCAAGCGTGGCGAGATAGGTGACTATGCCGATGACGCAGATGATCCAGATCGTGCCGATAAAGCCTAGGTCTAAATTTAGATGCTCAAGCCCTTTAAAAAGCATCATCGATGAGATGATGATCGCACCGATGCCGGCTACCATCGGGATGTGCTTACGCATGGCTTTTGACGTATCGATCTCTTTTTCGCGCTCTTTCATGGCTTTTATAGCGAGCTTGTATTCGCTGCGTTCGCCGCTTTCGACGTCGTCGTCGTCAAGGACCGCGATCTTGCTTAGTATCCTTATCTGTTCGCTTTCGGGTTTTGTTTTTAGCTCTTGCAAATAGCGCTCTTTGTAGGCTTTGCGCTCGCGTTTTAGCACCTTTAGCTCTAGGGTAAATTTACGAGTCGGGATCAAAATTTTAGATTTTATGTAGCCGTAAATAAAATAAGAAAGGATGCCTCCTAGCAGCGGCGAGATAACCCAACTAACGGCGATCCTGCCTATCTCGCCCCAAGAAACCATAGCTAGAGCCTTATCTCCGCTCATCGTCGTAAAGCCCATCGTAAGCCCGGCGCCAACGATACCGCCAACGATCGAGTGCGTCGTGGAGATGGGTAGACCCTTTTTAGACGCGATAAATAGCCAAATGCCAGAGCTTAAAAGCGCCGACATCATAATGAGCACGAAAAGCATCGGCTCCGTGCCCTCCTGCGGGAAGCTCACGATGCCTTCTCGGATGGTTTTAGTCACCTCGCCGCCGGCAAATATCGCGCCGCTAAGCTCGAAAATAGCGGCTATAACCAGGGCTTGCTTTATCGTGACGGTTTTGGCGCCTACGCTCGTGCCAAAGGAGTTTGCAACGTCGTTGCCGCCGATGTTAAACGCCATAAAGATACCGAAAATACTAGCGATACTAAAAAGTAAAAAGTGATGGGTCGGGATATACTGGTAACCCCAAACGAAAAATCCGAATGCGGTGATTATAAAGATCGCAAATGCAAAGAGATTGTCGCTTCTCAAGCAAGTCCTTTTAAAAATGAATGGCTAATTATAACTATATTTTTCTTAAGCAAGCCAAATTTAGGCGGTTTTATTAGCTTTAAATTTTAGCTTCGTTATAATTTGCCCACTTAAATTTAAAGGAGAAAAAATGACGATTAGAGAGCAAATTTTAGAGGACATCAAGACTGCGATGAAAGAAAAAGACAACTTTCGCCGCGACACGCTAAGGCTCGTAAACTCAGTCATCAAGCAAGTCGAAGTCGATGAGCGCGCCGAAATGACGGATGAAAAGGTATTACCGATCCTACAAACCCAGATAAAACGCCGCATGGACTCTATCGAGCAGTATAAAAACGGCGGTAGGGACGATCTGGCGCAAAATGAGCAAAAAGAGATCGACATCATAAACGGCTATCTACCGAAGCAACTAAATGCAGACGAGCTAGAGGCCCAGATAAAAGCGATCATCGCGGGACTAGGCGAGGGCGCAAATATCGGCGTGGTGATGAAAGCAGCCAAAGAAAAAATCGGCGCTAGAAGTGACGGTAAAAGCATAAGCGAGTGCGCGAAGAGGCTGCTGGGCTAAATTTTGTAGTTAAATTTGACCGAATTTGCTTTGAAATTCGGTCAAATTAAAAGCGAGGGCAGGCGAGCGTCGCTTGCCTTTGCTTTTTGTTAATTTTATTAAAAATTAAAATGCTTAAACGGCGGGCGCAAACCTACTATTTTTCACGACTTGCGGTTTTTAGTTGCGCATTTTGTACGCCGTTTCTAAGGTAAATTTAGCGAATTACGGGGTTTTTGCCTTTTCGTAAATTTGTATTTCTGGATTTTACGCAGGTAGTTTTGATATGATGTTGCTAGCGATTTAACGCGTAGCGGCTAGCTATACTTGGGCTTTTGCTTGCGTTTGTTAAATTTATCGGCTGCACTTATCTGTGAATTTTTATAAAAAGCTTGCAAATTTTAGGTATAAGATAAGCTAAAACTTTGCTTGCGGGACTATTTTACCGAGTTTAGCTTCAAGTCTTGGTGAATGGAAATTAGTTTTTGTCTTTATATTTTGATCGGTATATTTAATGCGTGCCGTCTTTAAATCAGCCGAGGTTATCGGGTTTTGGATTTGAAATCCGGTTAAATTTAAAGTTGGTAAAAATTTCTAGCCGTTTTTGAGATTTGTATTTAAAATTTGCGGTTTTGCATTCGATTTTTGGTTAGATTGACAAACCTTGCGCTTTAAATTTTGGAGAGAACTGCGATATTTCTTAAAAGTTTTTAACTTAACTATACTTTTAAAGAGTGCAAACGTAGCGAAGTAGATATGCTAAAGCGCGACGGCAAAGAGTTTATACTTGGTCTGCTATGCTGGTGAGTTTGGTTAATACCTATATTATCATAGTTCCTTTAATATGGCACGTTTTATTATCGGAAAACAAAGTAAAGCTATCACGATTTATCTTTGCAAGCAGTATAGATTAACTAAATTTAAAAAAACTTCTCAAGTATAGCGCAATGATAACGCTAAGCAAAAGTAAATTTCACGCCTCATCTAAAGAAAGTATTTTGTTTTATGCGGCTTAGCTGTGGATGTAGAGAGACGAGGTTTAGGCATATAGCAACGCCAAAGATACGAAATAAGCAAAGCGCTCGCGATGAAGTTTTGATAAAAGGGCCGTATAGCGTTATTTTAAAATTTATAAGAGTTATATGTAGCAAGACGAAGTAGCAGATAAGAATCCGCTCAAGCTTATTTAGCGCAAATTCGATGTACGGCGATATTTGCTGTATATATAGGCTTGAAATTTAAGCCAAATGACTTAAATTTCAAGGTTTTTTATTTGGCGCTTTCTTCTATGGCCAAGTCTATTATTTTAAATATCTCGCCGCTTGCTTGTTTGACTTTGGTAAATCTATCGACGAATTTTTGGATATCTTTTATGTCGTATCCGTTCTTTGACTCTTCTAGATTTGCCATCACTAGGTCGCTGATCTGTGTTGCCGGTACGCTAGCTTTTTCAAAGCTTTTTGAGTTTGCGAAATACGGCGCGGCGCTCTCATACCATGCGCTTAAATTTTGAACCTGTCGCTCCATATTTTCATCATATCCTCTTTCGTTTATAACGTTAGAGTAAGCCGTTTGCAAATACGTTACGCGGTTGATCTTGCCGATGATGCCGATGGTTTTATTTTCGACGTATTTTGAAATTTTTGCGCTCTGCGTCGCGCCTTGGCTAAAGACGTTTACGGCATCTTTAAATTTAGCTACGCTTACATTGGCTACTTGCGCTATTTGCGTGATTTTATTGGAATTTTCGTTTAAATCGTTTGTTTGTTGCTGAAGCGTTTGGATGTTTATGCCTATCTCGCTAGTGGCTTTTTGCGTATTTTCGGCTAGTTTGCGTACCTCGTCGGCAACGACGGCAAAGCCTCTACCGTGTTCGCCGGCTCTAGCGGCTTCTATAGCGGCGTTAAGAGCAAGCAAATTCGTCTGCTCGGCGATATCTTTGATTAAATTTACAACTGAAGAAATCTCTTCGGTTCTATGCGTTAAATTTCTAATAGCTTCCGTAGACTGGCTTATTAGGAGTTCAAGGTCGCCCATATTAACGCTTAGCT
>CAUQRE010000063.1:0-6254 GCA_963520315.1 uncultured Campylobacter sp.
CGCTACTCGCAGCGCTAAAAAAGGCCGAGTTTTTAGCGCCCGTACTCATAAACCAAGCCTTAGCAAAGCCTGACGGCAGCGCAGTTTATGAAGAAGAAGGCTCAAATATCAAATTTGTCCTACTTGAAGACGAGGAGAGCGGGCTTAGCTATTTCCCGGCGTTTTCTAGCAGAGCCGAGATGATGAGATGGCGAAACGACGCCGAGCAAGAGGCGATAAATCTGCGCCTAAAAGACTACGCCGCGATGATAGAAGGCGGCGAGGGTAAATACGCGGGCGTCGTGATAGACGCGTTTTCGCACGATTTGATCTTAGATTTTGCAAAGCTAAAAGCGATGTGCGCGGAGTAAATTTAGCTAAATTTGGATGATTATTTTGCCCTTAAAGTTGCCGATTTTTAAGCATAAAAGCAAAATTTCGCCGCTTAATCTGCAAAAAAAATGCCGATTTTAGCGGAGTTTTAAATTTGCGCTCAGTCGCGCTCTTGCCTCGTTTTGCGAAAATAGGCGAAATTTAATAAATTTAGTAAAATACGGCTAAACGCGCTTTTAAACGCAATCTAGCAGACAAATAGACGCTAGCTGGCGGCAAATCCAAAGGCGCATCGCCGAAGCATAAATTTAAGGAGAAAAAATGAAAGATTTTAGGCAAAGATACGTCGCGCTACAAAAGGCGTTTTGGGATTCTGACGGCGGTGCGGCTAGCGTTTTGGCGCTATATGAGCTAAAAGACGAGCTGGAAAAATGCGGCGAAAAAGAGGCAAAGCTCGTACTGGTAGACGTTTACGAGCTACTTGGGCTAAAAAAGAGCGCCTGCGAGCTACTCGGCAAAATTTACGATCCGAAGGACAGAAAACAGCTCAAAAAGCTCGGCTATCTAAAGCAGTATGCGCAAAACGGCGACGCGGGCGCGATAAGGCGCCCTAAAACCGCGAGCAAATCGGCGCGCGCGAGCAAAAAGCCAAAAGCCGCGCCTCATTTTCGCTATCACCCTGATCCCGTTAAATCGGGTGTGTTTAAGACGATATAAGCGTGGTTTGCGAGTGCTGCGAGCAGGAGACGGACGTTTATTATTGCGGTCACGTTTATAGCGAAAGCGACGTGGAATATCTCTGCCCGCACTGCATAGCTAACGGCAAGGCTGCGGCGAAATTTGACGCTACCTTCGTCCAAGACGCAGACGAACTGCCTAGCAGCGCGGCTAATGCGCAGGCTAAAACGGACGAGCTTTTTAAAAGGACGCCCGGGTATTTTTGCTGGCAAGGAGAGCAGTGGCTTACGTGCTGCGATGATTACTGCGAGTTTTTAGGCGACGTAGGCACGAAAGAACTGCGCAAGATGGGTATCGCAGACGAGGTTTTTACCCAGTATGCTCTGCGCGGCGAATACGATGTGCAGACCGTGCGAGAATATCTAGAAGCGGGCGGCTTTATGGCGGGATATTTGTTTCGTTGCCTGCATTGCGGCAAATATAAAATCAACGTCGATGCGGAGTAAGACTACGGTATAAGCGCCGTAAACTCGCGCTCGGTTTTAAATTTGCGCGATTTGCTCATCGGCTTGCGTTTTTATGGCGATTTTGCTTTACATCTACGATACCGCAAAATAATTTATGCCACTTTGCTTGCGTAAATTTGCGCTTTGGCATAAATTTACTTGCCTTGGTTTTAGGGCGTTTAAATTTATTAAAAGGCGGCGTATTAGCTTGACGTTTTGCGCTATTTTGCTTGCCGCAAATTTTAGATTTTATTTATTTGCCAAGAGCGGAAAATAGAGTCTATCTAATCAAACTAGACGCGCCGTTAAAAGGCGGCGCAAATAATCTACGTTTGAGCAAATTAGCGGAGCGATTAGCATCCGCATCGCTAGATCCGCAAACGACGGCTTTGGTATTTAAGGCAAGTCAAATTTTAGCCGAGTATCGCGAAATTCGGCAGCCCGCCGCGCAGCTAGCGCAACCTAGTCTTTGCGGCTAGCGTTTTTGCGTAGCGTAATTTATTCATGCGCATGTATGCTTATCTTTTTGCGCGCCGGAAATGCCCTTAAATTTAGCCTAAAAGGCCGTCTTGCGCCCGCAAAGACCGTTTTTACCGCGGCAGTCGGTAGGCGCGTACAGCCGATATTTAGTCGCCTTTTTTGCTTTAAATAAAATTGCGGCGCGCTAGCAAAGGCAAAACCGATTTACTCTCAGGCGCAAATCCCTAAATCGCGGTTTTAAAATCATTTTGCATTCAGTCGCCCGGCCAAACCCTGCGCGCAGGCAAACGCAAAGTGCAGGTTGTAGCCGCCGAGCATCCCCGTTACGTTTAAAACTTCGCCGATAAAATAAAGCCCGCACACGCCCTTTACGCCGCAGTCTGCCTCTAGCGCGTCCGTGTCTACGCCGCCTTTTGTAACTTCTGCTCGCTCAAAGCCAAACGTCCCCGCGGGCGCGAATTCGTACGCAAATAGTCGCGAGATTTTTGCCGTCTCATCCGCTTTGTACTCGCCGTAAGGTTTGTCGCTAAGCCCCGCCGCGCGCAAAAACTCGAGCGTAAATCGTCTAGGTAGCGGCAGGACGGTGCTGAGCTGTTTTTTGCTTTTTTGCGCGGTTTCGATGCTAAAATTCGGGCAAAAATTTATCTCGATCAGACCTTTTTGCCAAAAAAGCGAAGCGTTTAGCACGGCCGGGCCGCTTATGCCTTTATGCGTGAAAAGCACGTCACCCGCGATTTTAGTCCGCTTTTTTTGACTAGATTTCCAGACTTTTGCATCGCCGTTTAAACTTTTTCTGCCGTTAAATTCTATTTCTTGCGAGGCGTTAAATTTATCGATTTTCCGGTTTTTATCCAAAGTCACTTCGTTTGCCGTTAAATTTAGCTCAATTTCGCCGTTTTGTCTCGTCGCAGCAAACGTTACGGCTTTTTGCGAATTTAAATCATTCGTTTGCGAGGGCGCGGACTTATCGCTTGGCTGCTTTAAATTTGCGCCGATAATTTCTCGGCGCACGCTAAATTTATCCGCGCTCACATCCGCGTCGCCGCTTTTACTTTGCGAGTAGGATTTGCTCTCGCCGCCGCTTTTTTGCGGCGCTCGTTCCAGCAAAATCTGCGCCGGAAAGCAAACTCCGCTTAGATTCTTAAACCAAAATTCCTCTTTTTGCACGGTAAATCCCACGAGCGCGGGAGCTGGCGGGATGACTTTGATGCCAAAGCTTCGCGCTATTTCGTAGCCGATATCGCTTGCGCCTAGGCTTTTGTAGCTTAGTCCGCCGCTAGCTACGACGAGATTTTTGGCGTAAAATTTATCTCCGTTTTCGGCGACGATCTCAAAAATTTCGTCTAAATTTCGCTTGACGTTTTGTAAATTAGGCGCGTCAAATTCGGTTAAATTAGGCGCGTCGCTGCCGCAAGAACCCTCAAATTTGTCGCCGTTTAGCGCCGAAAAAGCGTCCGCAATTTTGCTGTTTTCGTCGGCCAAAATTTTCCTCGCGCCCTTTACGCAAACGCCGCAAAATATTTGCGCTCCGCTTTGTCTAGCGCGCTTTAAAAGCACGCCTAAAACGTCTTTTGCACCGCTTTCGCAGAAAAATTGGCTTTGCTTTTGCTTGTTAAATTTTAGCTCTCCGAAAAATTTTAAAACGTCTTTGAAGTCTAGATTTTTTAGGATATTTTTTACGAATCCAGCCTCGCCTAGATAGTTTGACGCGTCTATGCAGCGGTTTGTGACGTTACATCTGCCCCCGCCGCTAGCTAAGATTTTTTTGCCGGGCACGCTATTTTTTTCTAGCAGGGCGACGCTTTTACCGCGTAAATTCGCCGCTAAAAATAGCCCCGCCGCGCCCGCTCCGATTATCAAAACGTCGTAAATTTTGCAAATTTTAGCCATCATAAAACCTTAAAATTTACGCGCGGCAAAGCTAGCTAAAATCAAAAGCTGTTTTTAGCGCTAGGAATTTTTGCTCTTGCGCTTCGTCTAGTTTCATTTTTTCGTTGCGATTTATGAAAAGTTTAAAGATCACGTTGTGATCCGCGTCATAAAAGTGCAGGCTGTGTCCGAGAAATCCCATAAATTTAGTACTCACAAAACCGATACTCGCGATAGATTCTTCTTTGAGGTGACCGCCCAAAAAGCCTGTTTTATCGGTGAAATTCAAAAACCCTTTCGCTTTTTTAGGCATAGGCACGCTCACCTTGATCTCGATGATAAACTCGGGCGTATTTTTGATAAAAAGCATCTCGCCCCAAGTGCTGACTTCTTCAAAAATTTTCATCAAATTTTCTGCGCCGACCTCCTTAAATTCATCATCGCCGCGGTACCGCAAGATATCGTACTCGCGCACGCCTAGTTTCTTTGCCGCGTCGTAAACGGACATCTTTTTATCCTCGAAAAGCTCGTCTATGCGTTTTTTTAGATCGCTCATTTTGGTCCTTTTTGGGATTAGATTTTGATAATGGTATTTAAAAATAGCTAAAAACCCGCTAAATTTGCGCGTTTTGCGCCCTTGCATTTAAAGCGCCTATCGAGCCACAAATTAGTCGCCGGGCGCGCATGATTTTGTAAATTCGCTCCGTCCGCAAACTCGCTAAACGCCTAAAAATCGCTTTATCTCCGTCTCGTTTGTTAGCTTGGAGTTAAATTTAACGACTAAATTTTGAGCGTTTTTGTAGCATTCTACGACGCCTTTTTGCTTTTCGACCTCGGCCATGTCGGCATCCGTGTCAGACGGCAGATAGATATTTTTAAAGATATTGGGGTTATCTAGCCACTTTAGTGAGACTAGCCACGCTACGCAAAGCGCAGTAACTATGGCCGCAAGCGCGTCTAGACCGTAAAAGTTAAGCACCGCTCCGCCTCCGATGCCGCCGATAAAATTTCCCATGTAGCCAAACGAGTTAAAGATACCTAGAGCCGCGCCTTTTTGGCTAACTTTGCTAAATTTGGACGCCATTGATTGCAAGATCGGTTCGTGCAGGTTAAATCCGATAAAAAATATAATCACGCCCGCGTAAAATAGCGGCTTGTGTCCGAGCGAAAGCGCGAAAAGCCCGTAGCTAGCGACGAAAAGCGATACGCCGATGATTAAAATTTGCTTTGTGATGCGCCTTGTTTCACCCACCGCGCCGCCTACGCCCATAGCGATAAAGCCAAATGCCGTAGCGACGGCGTAAATGCCGCTTAGATCGCTTTTTTGCATGCCAAAGTAGCGTACGACGGCGATAGGAATGATGATAAAAGCCGCCGACATCAGCATTTTTTGCATGAAATTGCTAACGTTCATCAGGAGCAAATTTCTATTTGCAAGCAGCTTTAGCGCGGGAGTTTTGGCCTGAGAGTGCGTGATCTTGGGCTCTTTACCCACGGCCGTGTATAAAAGTACGATACAAACAACCGTAACCGCGATCGAGAGGTAAAAGAGGCTTGAAAGCCCGTATCTATGGCTAAGGATCGGAGAAAGTATCATCGAAAGCGTAAAGCTAAGGCCGATAAACGCGCCCATCATCGCCATCGCGTGTCCGCGCACTTCCTCTTTGGTCATATCGCTCATAAATGCCGTAGCCACCGCTCCTATCGCGCCCGCGCCCTGGATAAATCTACCCAAAATCATCGTGTAGATATCGGTAGCGACCGCACAGATAGCAGCTCCGGCGATAAAGACGAGTAGGCCCGCTAGCATCGAGTTTTTACGCCCGAATCGGTCTGAAATATAGCCGAAAACCACCTGAAACGCGATCTGCGAAATCGCGTAAACGCCGATGAGAACGCCCACTAAAAACTCGGTCGCGCCCTCAAGCTCGAGCGCGTAGACGCTGATAACGGGGAGAATAATGAAAAGCCCGAAAAATCTGCTGCCGATGATAAAAGATAGGGGCAAAGCGCTTTTTACTATCATAAAATTTCCTTTTTTAAAAGGAGTGATTTTACCCGAATTTTGATAATACGTAAATTAAAGCCGAATTTGATAAAATGCGCGGGTTAAAAATAGCATAGCGAAGTATTTTTGGGTTATTTTTACGGTTGCGTAGATGAAATTTTGCGTAGGCTAGGCATATAGCCTGTCTGGCGAAATTTTAGCAAGCTACGTAAAAAGAACCAAAAAGACAAGCTAGAAAAAGGAAAAATTTTGAAAATAGTTTTAGCAACGTCAAACTCCGACAAAGTGCGCGAAATAAAAGATTTTTTAAAAGATTACGAAATTTACGCATTGCGCGAAATTTGTGAGCCGTTTGAGATCGTCGAGGACGGCGCGACTTTCGCCGCAAACGCGCTAATCAA
>CAUQRE010000064.1:0-6252 GCA_963520315.1 uncultured Campylobacter sp.
GCATTTAAGGGGCTTTACGGCTTTCCAAACGCCGCTTGCATCAGCGTAAACGAAGTAGTCATCCACGGCATCCCGAACGAATACAAACTGCAAGAAGGCGACATCGTAAGCGTCGATATCGGTTCAAATTTGAACGGATATTTCGGCGACTCGGCTAGGACTTGGGGCGTGGGTCAAATTTCGCGCGAGGACGAAAAACTAATCGCTTGCGCTAAAGACGCGTTATATTTTGCGGTAGATACCGTAAAAGCGGGAATGCACTTTAAAGAGCTTAGTTTTGAAATCGAGAAATTTATAAGAGCTCGCGGATTTGTTCCGCTAACTGGATTTTGCGGTCACGGCATCGGTAGACGCCCACACGAAGATCCGCAAATTTTAAATTATTTAGAGGGCGGTAGCCCAAAATCGGGACCGAAAATCAAAAACGGAATGATATTTTGCGTGGAGCCGATGATCTGTCAAAAAGACGGCACCCCCGTAATCGGTCACGACAAATGGAAAGTAACCAGTAAAGACGGGCTAAGAACCAGCCACTACGAGCACTGCATGGCAGTCGTGAACGGACGTGCGGAGATCTTAAGTCTAGCGTAAAATTTTAAAATTTACAAATCGTTCGCGCGACTTGTAAATTTTAAAATTTTAATTTGTGGTGAGTTAAAATTTTAATTTCAAACTTCCGCCGAGCGGCGAAAGTAAATTTAATAAAAAGGAGTTAAGTGGCAAAAGACGATGTCATAGAGATCGACGGCAACGTCATCGAGGCGCTGCCAAACGCGACGTTTAAGGTCGAGCTCGACAACAAACACGTGATTTTGTGTCATATTGCGGGCAAGATGAGGATGCATTATATAAAAATAATGCCTGGAGACCGCGTAAAGGTGGAACTGACGCCTTACAGTCTGGATAAGGGTAGGATAATTTACCGACATAAGTAAGTTAAAAGCTAAATTTGGCTATACTCAGCCCTTTGCGACAAATTGCTGTATGAAGAATTGTTTTCAAAGCCCACCACTTGTTTTGAAAATAGTTGGTTTAAAATTTCGTTAAACCTGATGCAGCCTAAAAGTGGAATAAATTTTTAGGAGACTAGAATGAAAGTTCGTCCTTCTGTAAAGAAGATGTGTGACAAGTGCAAAATTGTCAAGCGCCAAGGCGTAGTTCGCATAATCTGCGAAAATCCAAAACATAAACAAAGACAAGGATAAGGCATGGCACGTATCGCAGGTGTGGATTTACCAAAGAAAAAGAGAATCGAATACGGTTTGACCTATATTTACGGTATCGGTCTTCACAAATCTCGTCAGATTTTGGATGCTACCAAAATTTCTTACGATAAAAGAGTAAACGATCTAACCGAAGACGAAGCTGCGGCTATCCGTAAAGAGATCCAAGAGCATCACGTAGTAGAAGGCGACCTTAGAAAAAGCGTCGCTATGGACATCAAGGCTCTTATGGACCTAGGAAGCTACCGCGGTCTAAGACACAGAAAAGGTCTTCCGGTGCGCGGTCAAAAGACTAAAACAAACGCTAGAACTAGAAAAGGCAAGCGCAAAACAGTCGGCGCTGCGACGAAATAAGGATAAGCGATGGCAAAAAGAAAAGTAGTTAAAAAGAAAATTGTAAGAAAAAGTATTGCTAAAGGTATCGTTTATATAAGTGCGACTTTTAACAACACTATGGTAACGGTTACCGATGAGATGGGAAATGCTATCGCTTGGAGCAGTGCCGGCGGACTAGGCTTTAAAGGAAGTAAAAAATCAACTCCTTATGCAGCCCAACAAGCGGTAGAAGACGCTCTAACAAAAGCAAAAGAGCACGGTATAAAAGAAGTAGGTATCAAAGTACAAGGTCCTGGCAGCGGTAGAGAGACCGCAGTCAAGAGCGTAGGCGCGGTAGAGGGCATAAAAGTAACGTTTTTAAAAGATATAACTCCGCTTCCGCATAACGGTTGCAGACCGCCGAAACGCCGCCGCGTATAATTAGAAATTTAGGAGAATTATTATGGCTAGATATAGAGGACCCGTTGAAAAATTAGAAAGAAGACTCGGCGTTAGTTTGGCGCTAAAGGGCGAGCGTCGCTTAGCAGGTAAGAGCGCACTTGATAAAAGACCTTACGCTCCGGGACAACACGGACAAAGAAGAAGCAAGATAAGCGAATACGGCTTGCAGCTTCGCGAAAAACAAAAAGCTAAATTTATGTACGGCATTAGCGAGAAGCAATTCCGCCGCTTATTCCAAGAGGCCGCTCGCCGCGAGGGAAATACCGGTGCGCTTTTGGTACAGCTTTTAGAACAAAGATTAGATAACGTAGTTTACAGAATGGGCTTTGCGACGACTCGCCGCTTCGCTCGTCAGCTAGTTACTCACGGACATATTTTAGTAAACGGCAAGAGAGTAGATATTCCTTCTTACAGAGTCCAAGCTGGCGCTAAAGTAGAGGTTATCGAGAAGTCTAAAAACAATCCACAAATCGTTCGCGCGATCGATCTTACGGCACAAACCGGCATCGTAGCTTGGGTTGACGTCGAAAAAGATAAAAAATTCGGAATTTTCACAAGAACTCCGGAAAGGGAAGAAGTCGTCATTCCTGTCGAGGAAAGATTCATAGTAGAGCTTTATTCGAAATAATAAGGGGTATAACGATGAGAAAAATTACCACATCAGCTTATATGCCTACCGAAATTTCAGTAGAGAGTATAAGCGAGAATGTCGCCAGAATAACCGCGTATCCGTTCGAGACGGGCTATGCGGTCACTTTGGCTCATCCGCTAAGACGACTTTTATATAGCAGCACGGTTGGATTTGCGGCTACGGGCGTCAAAATAGAGGGCGTATCTCATGAATTTGATTCAATGAGAGGTATGCTCGAGGACGTAGCGCAGTTTATTATAAATTTAAAAAACATCCGTTTTAAGCTAAAAAACGAGTCTGAGCGCGAAGTGGTTGAGTATTCGTTTAAAGGTCCAAAAGAGATAAAAGCCGGCGATCTAAAAAGCGATGTCGTAGATGTCGTAAATCCGGATGCCTATCTTGCAACCATAAACGAGGACGCGGAGCTTAAATTTTCCGTAATCATCCAAAAAGGTATCGGATACGTCCCGAGTGAAGAGATAAGAGACAATACCGAAGAGGGTTATATAGCCCTTGACGCGTTCTTTACGCCTGTTAAAAAAGCAGTTTACGAGCTAGAAAACGTCCTAGTAGAGGATAATCCCGACTATGAGAAGATTATTTTCACGGTTACGACGGACGGACAAGTGGGCGCAATCGAAGCGTTTAAACACGCGATCGAGGCGATGTATCAGCAGATGTCGGTGTTTAAAGGCGTTTTAAATATCGACGTTTCGGCAGGTCTAAACGCTCAAACTTCTGGCAGCGAGCATGCAAAACTACTTCAAAGCATAGAAGAGCTCAATTTGAGCGCTAGAAGTTCTAATTGCCTTGATAAAGCCGAGATTAGATTTATCGGCGAGCTTGCTTTGATGGATGAAAACGAGCTAAAAGAGCTTAAAAATTTAGGTAAAAAATCTCTAGAAGAGATTAAGGCCGTTATGCAAGAGATCGGATATCCGGTCGGCGGCGACCTAGGTGGCGGCAAAGATCAACTCAAGAAAAAAATCGCCGACCTAAAATCACAAATGAGTGCAAAAGAGTAAAAGGAACATAAATGAGACACGGTCACGGATACAGAAAACTAGGTAGGACGTCGGCTCACCGCTCGGCTCTACTTAAAAACTTAGCTATCGCTATCATCAAAAGCGAAAAGATAGAGACGACCTTGCCTAAGGCAAAAGAGTTAAGAAGCTATATCGAAAAGCTAATCACTAGAGCGAGAAAAGGCGACAGCAACGCTCACAGAGCGGTTTTTGCCAGCTTGCAGGACAAAGAAACTACGAACAAGCTAGTAACTGAGCTTGCTCCAAAATTTGTAGGTAAAAACGGCGGATATACGCGCATCGTTAAGACTCGCGTTCGCCGAGGCGATGCTGCCGAGATGGCTTATATCGAGCTAATCAAAGAATAACTTTTAGAGGGCTTCGGCTCTCTTTCTCTGCTTTATTCAAGATATAATTATATATAAACGACTTTTCAAAGAGATTAAATTTTAAGGTCTATTCTTTACTTCCTTGAAATCTCTTATTGACTTTTTGAAGCATTTACCTTTATTTTTAAGCATGTAGCCGTACCGTCTTATTATCGCATTAGGGTTAACTACGAATTTAATGCAAACAAAGGAAGCGTAAGCTACACTAACAACCATTGTTCCTGCGGGATGACAAAGACCATAATAAATTTAGAAACAGGCACATAAGCCCTTTCAAATTTTCTTTGAAAAATTTTAGAGAAAATTTTAAAAAATTATCCTCACCAGCAACATATGACAGTATTTGTCTTTCATTGTAGTCGTATTCGACAAACTCGTATTCTGATAAGTTACGGCAAAATCGTATTATAGTGAGCCATTTGGCTATTTTTTAATTAAATTTAGGTTCAATTAATCTTAAGCAGATTTTCAACTACAAATTTCATCTTACTACTTTTGAGACAATCCATCGATTGTAGTAGCTTTCGATATTGTTGTATCTAAACTCTGCTTTGCTTCGCTTGCGGCTACAAGCAGAACACGCTTTTAAGATGAAGCAAGAAATTCTTTTTCTACTAGCCCCTCTGTGGTTGCTACCGTCGTTACAATTGAGAAGATATTGGCATAATCTCAGAAGCTTTCTGTACCGATTTATTCTTTGAATAGTTCACTCTATAATGGACACTAATATATCACGAACTTTCCAGCAATTAGAGCATACAGTAGAACCATCAAGCTTGCCATAATGAGGTAATATAAGTATTGGTTCATAACTATCCGGGCATCACATTTTAGTGTACCATTTCGCTCTACTCCATCCACTACGCTTGTAGATTTTCAAAACGCAGCTACGAGCGAAGCGAAGTAAAAATAGCTTTCGTCTATTTCAAAGCAAAGCTCCTAGGCAAACTTGAAATCTCACCGCTAAATTTACTTTTTTCACGTACTTTTTAGGATTTGAAATCTATCGGCGGGGATTTCTAAAATTTTGATTAAAAAATAGTTTGTAGCAGGGCGTCAAAAATAAGCTGCGAACAAAGTAAATTTTAAGCCGCTAAAGATAAAATTTATGCACGAGATCGTACAAAAATCAATCAAAAGCGACGGATGCATGAATCGCATAAAGACCGCCGCAATCGAGGGAAAATGAAAATAGACTGGGAAAAAACGGGCGGACTTTTGCCCGTCGTCGTTCAAGATGTCGCAAGCGGCGAGGTTTTGATGCTTGCTTATATGGACGAAGAGGCGCTAAATTTGAGCCTAGAAACGGGCTTTGCGCACTATTTTTCGCGCACGAAAAACCGCATCTGGAAAAAAGGCGAACAAAGCGGCAACGTCCAAAAGATCGAGGACGCCTATCTTGACTGCGACAACGATACGCTGCTAATCAAAGTCGAGCAAAAAGGCGGCGCGGCATGCCACACGGGAGCGAAATCTTGCTTTTTTAGGAAAATCGCAGACGCGAATTTAGGCGGCGAGAGCGAGCGAAATTTGACGGGCGCAGACGGACGGATTTTGGCGGGCGAGTTAAATTTGGCGGAAAAAAACGGACAAATTTTAGCACGCGAGCAAAATTTAAGCGCGTCCGAGGCGCAAGCTAAAAAGCCCGCCTACGGCATCATCGACGAGATCTATCACGTGATCTTGGAGCGCAAACTAAACGCCGATCCGCAGACTTCATACGTGGCAAGCCTGTTTAAAAAAGGCGAAAATGCCGTCTTAAAAAAAGTCGGCGAGGAGGCAGGTGAGCTAATCATGGCGTGCAAAGACGCGAGCGCGGCGAGAAGATTTGAAAATTTAACCGAAAAACATGCGAGCGAAAGCTCAAATCTCAAAAAAACGCAAGCGGGCGAGGCACAAATTTTAAGCCGCGACGAGCAGGATTTAAATTCGAGAAATTTAACGCAGGGCGCAAAAGAGCAAGGCGAAAAAGACGAGCTCAAAAAAGCCCTAGACGGCGTGGTTTACGAGGCGGCGGATTTGTGCTTTCACTCGCTCATAGCACTTGCCGCGCACGGCATACACCCAGAGCGCGTTAAAGCCGAGCTTGCGCGCAGGTTTGGGCTTAGCGGTATCGAGGAGAAAAACTCGCGCAAAGATTAGAGCGGCTAAATTTGGCACGCTTTATGCAGGCGGAGTGTAAAGTTAGCTCGCAATAAGCAATCGAG
>CAUQRE010000065.1:0-6147 GCA_963520315.1 uncultured Campylobacter sp.
TCAAATTTCCGCTTTAAAATTTTAAAAATCTCGTGCTTTGAGAGCTCGTATTTGTCGTATATCACGGCATCATCGTCGCCGGTAGGCTGCATGAGGCCGTATGCTAGCTCGCGGTCCAGCCCGCCTTTTTTAAATTTAACGTTTAAAACGTCTATTTTGCGCTTGGCGTCTATCTCGCGGATGCTGATTTGCTTGATATCTTTAAAGTAAAATTTGGCGCTTTTACCGCCTTTTTGCACTAAAAATCCGTCATCTTCGATACGCAAAAAACTAACTTGAAATATCTTTTTTACGCAAAAAACCGCACAGATCACGGCAACGGCCATCGTAAAAATGCCCGTATCGCCCAAAGCGTAGTAAAAATATCCCGCAAAACCCGCGCAAAATAGCGCAATAGCCAAAAATAGCGCGCTTGCTGCGCCTTTTTTATTTTCTTTTATCGTCATCTTTGCTCCTTTTTTGCAAATTATACCAAACGGCGGCGTAAATACGGATATTAAAGCGCTAAGCGCAAGCATAAATTTAGCGCTTAAAAAGCGGTATCCGCGGCTAAATTTTATGTCGGCATTAAAATCGGCGTAATTTTTGCTATAATAAACGTGAATTAAATAAAAAATGACCCGGTAATGCGGCTAGTTTGCTTTGCGCGGGTAAATTTAAGGACGTAAATGCAACAAAACACGGTTTTTGGCGGCGAGTATTCTCGCAGAGATATTTTTTTAGTTATGACGCTGGTTTATATATTCGGCGTGATATGCAGGTATTATTGGGTCGTTTGGACGTTAGACATGGACGAGTTTTGGCTTAACGGCGTGCCGCTGCTAACTACTAACGATGCGTTTGCTAACGCAGAGGGCGCACGCGATATGCTAGCGGGCTTTCATCAAAAAGGCGACCTTAGTCCATACGGCGCCTCCATCCCGACGCTAACGTTTTTGCTCGGCGAAATTTTACCTTTTAGTATAGACGTCATCGCGTTTTATTCGAGTATATTTTTATCTCCTTTGCTAGCGGTGCCCGTCATCTTAATATCAAGAGAATACAAAATGCTAAGCGTGGGCGTCGTGGCGTCTTTGCTAGTCGTTTCGGCGCCTGGGTACTATATCAGGACTATGGGCGGATATTTTGATAGCGATATGCTAAACATAACCCTGCCCGCGCTAACGGTTTGGTCTTTAATCAAACTCGTAAAAAGCCGCTCTAACAAAGATATATTTTTGCCGGCCGTTTTTACCGCGCTTTATTCTTGGTGGTACGTTAGCTCGTATTCGTTAAATTTAAGCCTTTTGGTTACGTTTTTATTATATACGCTAGTAGCAGATAGGCAAAACGACGTAAACTATAAAGCGGCGATACTGATGGCGGTCGCTCTTATTAGATTTGATTATCGCAGCGAAGGCGAAATGATCGTTAATTACGTTTTAGCCCTAAAAGTCGTTCTTATAGCGGCGTTATATTTTTTTATGGCGAAAGCTTCCGCTTCTTTAGGCAAAAAGGCCGTTATCGGCGCGGGCTTATTCGTAGCGATTTTATTTGTGAGCTTTGGCGGATTTGAGCCGGTTTTATACGTGCTTGACGTTTATATAAATAAAAACGTAGGAGGAACTTTAGAGACGCTTTATTTTTATAGCACCAGAAAGACCGTCATCGAGGCGGCTAACATATCTTTTAACATCTTTGCTATATATGCGGCCGGAAACGTTATTACCTTTATAGTTTCTATGGCGGGTCTTGTTTTGCTGGTTATTAAATTTCGCTCCTTTATCCTAGCTCTTCCTATGGCGGCGCTCGGGTTTTTATCGTTTGTCGCAGGGGTTAGGTTTGCTATGTATATTACGCCCGTTGCCGCGCTAGGATTTGCTTATTTTATATATTTTACATTTGAGTATTTTGGTATCAGAAGATGGCTTAAAAACACCATGACCGTTTTGCTAGCATGCCTAGCCTTAACGCCTAATATCGATTTTATATATAGATTTCTCGTTCCGCCTACGCTTTTTAAGAGCTCTATCGCACCTTTAGTACAGCTAAGAGATAAGGCTAGTAGAGAGGATTATGCGGTATCTTGGTGGGATTTTGGATATTTGATTAGATATTATGCCGACGTCAAAGTCGTCTCAGACCCCGGTAGCAGACAGATAGGCGAATACGCTTTTTTATCGGCCTTTATGCTAAACGAAAATCAAACCGCCTCTGCCAACATGGCAAGACTAAGCGTAGAATACATCGAAAAAAGTCTGGATGAAAAGCCCGGTTCGTTATTATTAAGGGCTCAAAAAGACTACGGCGAAAAAGATATAAATAAATTTTTAAAATCTCTAAACGACGAAAATTTTAAGCTCCCTAAAAAAACGAGAGACGTTTATTATTACTTCGTGCCCGAGATAATAGACATGCTACCCGCTATCTTAAAATTTACCTCCATAAATATCGTTACGGGCGAGGAGCGGCTGGATAGAACGGTACACATCGGCTATCAGTTTACTATAGAAGCTGACGGCAAGCTAGACCTAGGTGACGGCTGGACGTTGCCCGGCATAGACAGTCCGCATCTGCTACATAACGGCAAAGAGGTAAAAATAAATTCCCACCATCATATAGCCAGAGGCGCGGACGGCAACCTCGTAAAAAACGATAAAAAGCTGGACGAAAGCGCGGATATCCATGTTTTATTTTTGGCCGATTACGAGAGGATTTTGATTTTAGATCAAAAGGCTTACGATTCAGCCTTTGTGCAGATGTTTTTACTGGATAATCACGATAAAAATCTATTTGAGCAGGTTTATCTGGGCAATAAAGCAAAAATTTACAAGCTGTTAAAATAAACAAAGCTAGGTTTAGCCTCGTAGTCTCGGCGGCTAGCGAGGCTAAATTTAGCTCTTGCTAAGAATTCGGTAGCGATTATTTAAGCGGCCCGATTTTGCTGTTCGGCGTAAATTAATCTAGCTTACTTTTTTTAAGATATTTGTTTAAATTTGAGTCGTTTTTACGTTTTAGAGATAAATTCGGCGCAAACGGGCTTAGCCCTGCCTCTATCTGCGCCGAATTTTGAGGATTATTTTATTTTAGCTTCCAGCGAGATTTCTACGTCTGGATAGCTTTTGCCGCCGTGAAACGCCTTGGCTGCGGTAGCAAATTTAGCAAAAGTCTCGTCTAGTTTTAGATCGGCTAAAAGATCGACTCCGATTTTAGTTTTTAGCGTGCCGCCCTCGACCGTATACTGCGTTTTGTAGGTTTTGCTATTTCCTTTTACGCTTACTTCGACTTCTATTTCGCCGGCCTTATCGTCGCCGCTAGCCGATACGATTTTAGCCGCGATTGCGTTGCCGTCAAAGATTATGCCGATACGTTTATCGCGGTCGGGAAGCTTTGTGTTTATGTTTTTTGGATCGATGTTAAATTCAAAGCTCTTTAAAAAATCCGCGAAATTAGCATTTTCCGCGCTTTTAAAGCCTAGTTCTTTAAACGTGCCTTCGACGCCTGTTTTATTTGCCAGCTTATAGCCGACGAATTTTACGTTAGGCTCGCCCTCTACGCTAAAAGCAAATGCCGAAGCCGCAAATAAAGAGGCGATTAACGCGCCAGAAACGATTTTTCTCATCCGTTCTCCTTAAGATTAAGATTAATAACTGCTATCATTAAGTCAGCAATTATATAATCTAAAACTTCAAACGAAGCTTAAAGTTGCCGTTTTTTACCCGCTTTCGTTTTAGTGCGCTGGGACGGCTTAAAATTTACCTTGGCTAGACGCATAGAACGGGCGATTTATCAGAGCCGTTTTTTGAAAGATACGGCAGGAAAAGGCGATTTTTATGTTTTTTAGTAAGCTTGAAGCACGGCTTACGGCTCACGGCGCGAAATTTAGCAAGAAAATTTATCAAACCATAGCTGTTAAACAAGACGCGGCCCAGGCGCTAAAAAACGTCTGTCGGCACCTTGATATAAACGCGCTAAAACATAGCGTCAAAGACGTAGAGGCAATGCTCGCGCCTTTTACAAAGAGGGCTTCGTAAACGAGACGATAAACTCGCAAATGACGTTATTTACGTTTTAAATTTTTAAAATTTAAGGGCGAATTTAAGTTTTGCGAGAGCGGCGGTAAATCGCCTATAATGCGCAAGCTAAAAGGCGCGCAAATATTAATATGCGGGCGTTTTTTGCGAATACGTCGTTTGCCGTTCATTCCCAAATTCCCATTTTCTCTTTTTTAAATCTTGCTATCATATCCTCATTTCCACATCGTTCGCTAATGCAAACCCACTCTTTGATATTCTTGGTTAGCCATTCGTTTTCTACTGCATATCTACACATAAATAGCCCCAAATTTGCCAAATCGTTTTCATCTCCTTTTGCGTGAAAAGTATTTTTATCAATCCTAATCAAATTACACTGCTGGGCAAGCTTGTCTAAATATTCGTATATTACGTCTAGCTTATACTTTTTCTCTCGTAAAACTTTCTCTTCGTCTATCACGATTTTCGTGCCTAGTAGCGGATAGGTCATATTTTTCCTTTTTATTTTGATTAAATTTGCCGTTTGCCCCGAGCCGAATTTAAAAGCAAAGGCGGTTAAATTTAGCTTTGCAAGACGAGCAAGCTATGCGCTAGCCTGCCGCAATCAGCCGAAAACCCTTTTTAGATGCGCCTCGTAATCTCTCATAAAACGCTCCACATCAGGATTTTTAACGACGTCGTTGCACATAAAAGTAGGTAGCCTTTTCGTACCTAAAAACTCATTTGCCTTATGAAAATGCAGATAAACGCCGTCCACGCCCACGCCTTCAAAAAAATCGCCCGGCTTATCAAACGCCTGAAGCGGCGCATTCCAAGTGACGCTTAGCATGTGCGATTTGCCCTTTATCAGTCCGCCCGTGCCGTAGCCTTCGTCTGGGCTCGCACTGTGCCGCCCGTCGTTTGCCACTATCTTGCCTATACCGCCCATAAACACCTCGTCCACGTATTTTTTGACGAGCCAAGGCTCGCCCATCCACCACGCGGGCATCTGCCAAATCACGGCATCCATCCATAGAAATTTTTCTACCTCGCCCTCTATATCGTAGCCCTCAAATATCGTAGTTTCGCGCGTTTCGTGCCCTAGGGCTTGTAGCGTCTTTTTGGCTAGCTCGTGCAAAGTTTTGTTTAGCTTGCCGCTATTGCCGTTAAACGGCGCCCCGCCGTTGATAAGTAATATTTTCATTTTGACCCTTTTGATTAAATTTATCCGCTAGCGGCTTGTCGCGCCTAAATTTAAATTCTGCCTTGCGCCTTATATGCGAACGCAAGCGTAAATTTTACTTTCGCGCCGCAGTTTACCGCCCTAAAATTTCAAATTTATCGCCGTGCACCGCGATCGCCTCGGCATTGTTTATCGGCACCAAATTTAGCTTGCCGCCGTAAATTTTTAAAATTTCAGCCGCTATGTGCTTTTGTCAAATTTACACGCAGTAAAAATCAACAAATACCCAAAATGCTACAAATTTTCATTTCCCACGCGATAAGCCCCACTCTTGCTAGCTTAAATTTACCCCAGCGCCACGTAATCAGCGGGCAACGGCGTGATAACGCTGATAAAGATAAAATCCTCCTTACCGGTGTTTTTCATGCCGTGACACTCGCCCTTAGCCGAGATCACCACGTCGCCCTTTTTGACCGAGATTTGCTTGTATCGACAAGATCGCTCGCTTTTAAAATTTACTTGTTCGCCGTTATCTAAAAGCTCGTCCGTCTTTTTTGCAAGATAAAATACGCCCTCGCCTTGCAAGCACACCCACACGTCGTCGCTTGTGGTGTGCGTGTGTACCGCGACCTCTTGACCGGCTCGCACGACCCAGACTGCGCAACTAGTGGCGTCCGTCTCGCAAAATACCGTTTTTATCGCCTTTTCTCCGCTCTTTGCGACCTCGCTTACGTGATAAATTCGCTTTTTCATTTTTGCTCCTTTTTCGTTCATTTTAGCCGCGCAGAGTGAATACGGCGTGAAATTTAAGTGGATTTGAGCTAAAATCAAAGTCAAAATTTAGCGCAAAAAGGAAAAACGATGCAAGAAAATCCAAAAAAAATGTGGTCGGGTAGGTTTAGCGGTGAGAGTAGCGAGCTTTTGGAGGAGTTTAACGCCTCGATCGGCTTTGATAGGGCGCTTTGGCAGGAG
>CAUQRE010000066.1:0-6119 GCA_963520315.1 uncultured Campylobacter sp.
GCGTCCCAATCAAGCGGCAGTTGATCGATCTCTACGACGCTAGCGCCGCTTTCTTTAGCGACGGTTTGCGCGGCTTTTTTAGAAAACTGCGGAGCGACGAAAATGACCTTGACGCCGTGCTCTTTGGCCTCTTCGATGAGCTCTTTTAGCTGGGCGGGTTTTGGCTCCTTGCCCTCTACTTCGATCGCGATTTGCTCTAGATCGTAGCGCTTAGCAAAGTAGCCCCAAGACGGGTGATATACGATAAATTCGCGGTTTTTGACGTTTGCTAGAGTGCTTTTGATAAAGCCATCAAGCTCGTCGAGCTTAGCTTCAAATTTAGCCAAATTCGCCTCAAAAAGCGCCTTGTTCTCAGGGTATTTTTCGCTTAGCGCGGCGGCGATATTTTTAGCTTGGATTTTTACCAAAACGGGATCTAGCCAGATATGCGGGTCAAATTCGCCGTGGTGATGCTCGTGATCGTGGTGATCGTGGCCTGCGTGTTCGTGCTTATGCTCGTGGCCCGCGTGTTCGTGTTTGGCATCATGGTGATGATCGTGTTCGCCGTGTTCGTGATGTCCTTCAAATTTGATCTTTTCCACGCCCGCGTCGGTTTTTACGATTTTGAGATTTGGATAGGATTTTTGAAATTTAGGCAGCCAAGCCTCCTCAAACTCGATCCCGATAGCAAAATAAAGGTCGCTTTTTTCAAGCGCGGTCATTTGCTTCGGCTTTGGTTCGTACGTGTGCGGATCGGCTCCTTTGCCCACCATCACGTTTACCTCGACGGCCTCGCCCGCGATTTGCTTGACGAAATACTCCTGCGGCAAAATACTGACGCTAACTTGCCCTTTGGCGTAGAGCGCGACTAAGCCCAAACATAAAAACGCGAAAATTTTTCTCATTTTTATCCTTTCCGTGTTAAAATTTGGGCGAAATTATATCAAAAGCAACTTAGTTGCAAATTAATTTTTCTCAAGGTATAATACCCTAAAATTCTTAACGCGGAGGAAAAATATGGGTGAAAATTCAGAAGAAAAAGCCGGTTTTGAGGAGCTTTTAACGAAAAATGATATCAAAATCACTCCGCTTAGACTAGAGATTTTACGCATTTTACGCGCCGCCGCCGCGCCGCTTAGCTATGATGAAATTTTAGCCCAAATAGGCGCAAACAAAACCACATTTTACCGCTGTATGGACCTTTTTGAGGCTAAGGGCATCGTGCTAAAAAGCGAAAATAACCGCAAAAATTTCTACGAGCTTGAAAGCGGAGCAAAGGCGTATTTCGTCTGCGACGTCTGCCACAAGATGACTAATATCGACATGCCGCGCCTAAAACAAAATCACGTCAAAAGCGTCGTAGTTAAGGGCGTTTGCGACGACTGCTTTTAAAATTTACGCTTAAATTTGACGGTAAATTTGCAGCTTAAATTTGCGTGCCAAGAGATTTTTGCTGCAAATTTATAAAAACGCGGTCTACTAAATTTAAAGGGGCCGCTGCGTCAAATTTAAAAACTCAAATTTGACGCAGATGATTTAAAACTAATCCTCGTAAAGCTTCGCGATCTCCGGCGGTATAGCGATCGGACGACCGCGCGCGAGATCAAAAAATACGTAAGTCGTCACCGCGCTAGCAACCATCTCTCCGTCCTTGCTAAACTCGTAAAAACGCTTCGAGCAGCTTCTTTTTTCGGGCTGCGTCCAGGTTTTCACGCGCACCTTATCGCCCAAAAACAGCTGCCCCAGATAGTCTATCTCGTGCCTGCGCACCATCCACGTGCGGTTTTGCGCGAGATTTGTCTCTATGAGGTCGCCCGCGGCATTTGAGTGGGCGCTAGCGGCTTCTTGCATCCAGATGACGTAGTGAGCGTTGTTTGCGTGATGATTCACGTCAATGGCGTCCTCGCCCACGGTAAATTCGTAATAAAAAATTTTCATTTTCGCTCCTAAAAACGCTAAAATTGTAGCAAAAATTTAAAGGCAAACAAAATGAAAGAGATGTGGGACAAAAAGGCGGCGAGCTATACGAGATTTACGGGAGAGCCTAGCGTTTTTCAAAGACAGCTATACGATAAGATCGCGGAGTTTGGCGTCAAATTTGATGGCAAAAGCGTCGTGGATATCGGCTGCGGCACGGGCGTACATACGCTGCTTTTGGCGCAAATTTGCCGTGAGATAACCGGCATGGATATCTCGGGCGAAATGCTAAAAATTATGCTCGAAGACGCGGCTAAATTTAATATTTCAAATTTAACCGCCGTTCAAAGCGATTTTAAAAACTTTAATCCAAGCCGCGTTTACGACGTGGCTTTTAGCACGATGAGCCCCGCGATCGCAGACGAGGATGATTTTAGTAAATTTATAAATTTGGGCGAAAAAAGGGTCTATCTTTGGTGGAATAAACCGCGAAATTCAAGCGTTTTGGAGCTTTTTTACGAAGGATCCGAGAAGCGATGCTTTAAAGAAAAGGCAAATTTTTTCGAAGAGTACTTGCGCCGCGAAAATATCGCCTTTAACTCCTGCGTGCTCGAGGAGTCTCGCGAGCAAAAACGCACGCTTGAAGAGATGACGCAAAACGCGCTTTGGCATTTACAGATCGCAAATTTCGCGCACGATGAAAACACGGTCAGATCGCGGCTAGAAAGCATCGCGCAGGACGGCTTCGTGACGGAAAAAATCGTCTCTTCAATGAAGCTTTTGGTTTTTTAAGATATAATCGCTTTATTTATTTAAAATTTAAAAAGGATTTTTGTTGGCGCGAGCGTTTTTGCCGATATTTTTTTGCATTTTGCCCTTTTTTTGCGCCGAGGTTTTCGCATCCTCGCTAAGTCCGGCGGCGCCGCTTAAATACGACGACGAAAAAGCGCGGCTAGGCAAAAAGCTCTTTTTTGACGCGTCGCTAAGCCCCGGCGGCACGGTATCTTGCGAGAAATGCCACAACCTTTACTGGGAGCTAAGCGGCACAAGCAAAAAAAACCTAAAAATCTCCGCCGATAAAGAAGCCAGCCCGCCTACGGCGCTAAATTCGGCGCTAAATTTTATATTTTTTAAAGACGGCCGCGTAAAAGATATAAAAGATCAGGTAAAACAGAGTCTAACCGGCAAAGAGCAGTTGGGCGAGGAGCCTAAAAAGCTAGAAGAAAAGGTCGGTCTAAACGCGGTTTATAAAAAAGAGTTCGAGCGGCTTTACCCGGACGGCGTAAGCTTTGAAAACATCGCCGACTCGCTGGTAAATTTTGAAAAAGCCCTCGTCACGCCAAACGCCAAATTCGACAAATTTATCAGCGGCGACGAGAACGCGCTGGATGCAGAGCAAAAACGCGGGTTTGAGCTATTTAAAAAAATCGGCTGTATAAACTGCCACGGCGGGGTCAATCTAGGCGCTAATATCTACTACGAGCTAAACTCCGGCGATAAAGGCAAACAGGTTCGCTACAAAGTGCCTAGCCTAAGAAATATCGAAAAGACAGCGCCCTATCTTTATAGCGGCGAGATAGCGGATCTAAAAGACGCGATAAAATTTATCGCCAAAGAGCGTATCGGCTATGAGTTAAGCGATGAGCAGACGCAGTTGCTTTATAAATTTTTGCTTGCTTTAAGCGGCGAACGACCGGAAATTTTAAAATGAAACACAAGATAATCTTTCACAAAATTTTACTTTTCATCATCGCTTGCATCGCGTTTTTCGGTACGGTGATGACGCAAAAAGCCACCAAAGACGTAATCAAAGCCTACGAATACAAAGGCGCGATAGAAGATATGATAGACTCCGACGACGAGATAGACTTTGCGCTAAAAAGGACGTTTTTGCAGGCTGATTACGATACGACGATGAGGTATGCGGCCAGTCTTAAAAACGATTTGTTAAATTTAAGCTCCGGCAAGCTGGCATCGTTTGAGCGGCTAGCTATCGGCGAGGGAGCGGTAAACGAGATACGAGAAACGTTTGATCAAAAAAGCGAGCTAATCGATAAATTTAACTCCCTTAGCGCTCTGGCAAAGCTTAGTTTTGAAGAAACGATGCTGAAATTTAGCTCTTTAAACGATTTGCGTTTTAGCGAGCTACTGCCTAAAATTTTGCTGATTAGATACGGTATAAACGCCGATATAAACGGCGCTAAAGAGCTACTAAAAAGCTACGAAAGCCTAGATTTAAACGAGCGCGAGAAAGATTTTTTACAAAGCGCGCAAAAGCTGCTGCGTCGCTACGAGGAAGCAGACCGGACGCTAGCTAGCATACAAGATTTAAATCTAAGCAAAAAGCTATACGAGCTAAGAAGCAAAAACGATGCCTACGTAGAGCGCGTAACGTCGAATTTACGCGGTACGACGATTTTTGTGTTCGTACTTTTCGGGATTACGGCGGCGTTTATTTATCTATCGTACATTAGGGCTAGAAACAACATCAGACTGCTAAATCGCTTCGAACAAGCCGTGGATAACAGCTTTAACTCCATCGCTTTTACCGATCTAAATAAGCAAGTCAGATACGTAAATAAAATTTTCGAGCAAAACACGGGTTATAAATTTGAAGAGATAAGCGGCAAAAATATAAATTTACTAAAATCGGGCTTACATCCGCAAGAGTTTTATCAAAGGATGCTAGACACGATAGAAAACGATAATATCTGGCGCGCCGATGAGCTAATCAGCAAAACCAAAAGCGGTAAATTAATACGCGAGCAGGTCGTTTTCTCACCGCTTTTTAACGAAAAAGGCTACAAAGACGGCTACATGGCGATCAAATTTGATAGAACCAAAGAGATAGCGATAACAAAAGAGCTCGAAGATAAAAACAAGCAGCTACAAAACGAAGCCCTCATAGACAAGCTGACGGGATTTGGTAGCTATTTCGCGCTCACGCAGCGCATGGAGCGCCATCCTAGCGGGATGATAATCTACATAAACATAAACAATTTTATGGATTTTAGATTTTTTTACAAGACCAAAACCGTAGACCTTATCATCGCCTCGTTTGCCTCTACGCTAAAGCTTTGTATAGATACTTACGCGATGGACGCGGATATCTACAGAGTGCAGTTTGACGAGTTTTGCATCTGGTATAACGGCGAAGATGCAAACAGGGACGCTAAGCGATTCGTAGATTATTTCAAAACGCAAAACCTCTACGTAACCGTAGACGGCGAGCGCGAATCCATACCTAACATAAAAATAACCTTAGGCGTCAGCATGCCTCAAGACACGGTGCAGACAAATCGCCTAACTCAAGCCATGCTAGCGCACCACGAGGCCGTGCAAAGGGGCGAAGCGGCGCAGTTTTATACCGAAAATAGCTACATCGAGCAGCAGTATTATCACAACCAAATCATGTCGCGCACCATCGAAAGCGCCCTATATAACGACACCGTTATCGTCGAGTGCCAGCCCATCTACGACGTATCCGGCCAAGGCGCGCGGATCAAATACTACGAAGTGCTCGTGCGCCTCATCGACGAAAACGGCAAGATACGCTATCCGGGCGAATTTCTTGATATCGCAAAGAAAATCTCGCTTTATAACGACATAACCAAAAAGGTCATCGAACACGTCTTTAGGCTGGTCGAGAGGTTTGAAAACGTGGGCTTTTCGATGAACCTTTCAAGTAGCGATATCACAAACGAGAGCATAAGAGAGCTCATCGAGAAAAAACTGCGCGTATGCTCTAGCCCGGAGCGCGTGTATTTTGAGATATTAGAGAGCGAAGGCGTGGACGATTATAATATCGTAAATGATTTCATCAACAAGGTCCGCGCCTACGACTGCAAAATCTCGATCGATGATTTCGGTAGCGGCTACTCCAACTACTACCGCATCTTGGAGCTTGATATCGACACGATCAAGATCGACGGCTCGATTATCAAAAAATTACCGTTTGATCAAAACGCCCGCTACTTACTGCAAACCATCATCGACTTTGCCGCAAGACAGGGCTACAACGTCGTGGCGGAGTTTGTCAGCTCAGAAGAGATCCTAGCCGAGATAAAAAAATTCGGCATAAAATACGCGCAGGGATTTTTGCTAGGCAAACCGATGCTGCCGGATAACATAAAAGAGTAAATTTGCGTACGGCAACTATACTGCGCTAAATTTGACGGCGGCGCGCGTATGGGCGGAGTAAATTTAACTAAGCAAATTTCATA